>NZ_CABTML010000028.1:0-120510 GCF_902485895.1 uncultured Anaerobiospirillum sp.
AATAAAAAACGGCATAAAAGCTTATTTATGCCTTTATGCCGTTCAATAATTTGATAATCTATAAATGATTATTATGACTATAAAAGATCCTTAGTTAATCTATGAGTGCCATGTACAATTACTGCAGCTACAGATACCATTAATTTCTGTAGCCACAGATAACATCAATTGCTGCCCCACAAACAAAAAAGGAAGACCGAAGTCTTCCCTTTTTTCATGAAGTCCATTAACGAATGGCTTAGTCGTATGCATAGCCCTTACGGTTACGCTCACGCTGCTGCTCGTCGATGCTTTCAAACTTCTCGGTAATAGCCTTGTTCTGCTCTTCCTTGATGTCGTCAGGAATGTTATCCCAAGCCTCTTTGATTGGAGTGATCAGACGGATGATCTCATCAATAGCACCAATATCATCGTTGATGTTGGCATCGTTGAGACGATCTTTCATGTAATCATATAAACCAATAATGCGGTTACCGAGCTCAGGATCATAGCTTGGATCTACAGCACCTTGAAGACCATTGAGAATACCCATAGCCTTGCCGATGAACTCTGCTTTCTTTGCAGGATCACGGGTCTCAATATGGCCCTTAGCCTGATTTAAACGCTCGATAAGACCCTCAAACAGCATCTGAGTAACGCGGTGAGGGGAGGCTACGAGGAGCTCAGCTTCAAGCTTTGTACGATTGTAAGCTTTAAGGTTACGTCCGTACATTTCATTCTCCTATATTATTCGTCCGCAAAATCTTTGATGCACATGACGGCACACCTATCTGCGAGAGAAACAGTTATAAACACAGTCAGTGCATTCAAAACCGCAACTGATACGAGATCTTCTATCTTCGTATACCTATCTGCCACGCCTATGTTACTGCGGCAATTGCGGTATCACTCAACTGAATGATTTTAACATACACATCTAGTGTAGGCTATGCAAAGACTACGAACTTGAGCCAAAATGATTGCTTAGTCACACTCGTTCGCGCCTTATTATACGGGAAAGTTAGCGACTTTTAATGCTACGGCCAAGCTCTTTATTGATACAAAATCTTGCTATCTTCTAGCAACAGCTTTGCCAAACTGCTTAAATTGAGGTTAGATCACGACAAATTCACTTGTGATCTTATCTTTGCTCGTTATCGACAATACAACCTCTTACTCATACTAACGTACTAGCTACAACCTTTATAAGCAATATGGCCAAAAAACAAAAAAGGCCCAGGTTGATACCAAGGCCTCTTTACACCTAATGTAGTTATTACACAAACGGTAGTTAGACTTTGTAGATCTATACTCTTTAGGCAGTAGTCTCTAATACAGCACCACGTAGGGACTCATTTACGTTCTTGCTGTCAACACCATAGGCCTTGAGAGAAGGATCTTGGGTCATTTCGTCGTGCGCAATACGCTGTTCATACTTTGCAATAGCTGCTGAGACGCGTAAGAACTCCTCTGATGGGATCTGACGAATGACTTCATTGGACTTAGCATCAACTACGTTAATTACGCGTGCATTGTCATAATCTTCAGCAGTATCAAAGCGCAGTGCTACCTGCTTCATGTTCAGTGAGTCAATGACTTCTTTAGCCTTGTCTCTTGCCTCTTCAATCTGCTCTTCTCTGTCTTCAAGAGCGGCCTCTTCGCGCATTTGACGGATACGAGATTGCTGCTCACTTTCATTAGCACGCAGAGTGCTACGCTCTGCAGCCTTATCGGATACAGATTCTTGCTTCCAAGCATTAGTCTTGTTGAGAGCTGAGAGAGCTGAAGAAACATCAACCTTCTTAGCTTCATTTACAGGAGCATCTTTGCTGTCATGTACTTTAGATGCCTCAGGAGCTGATGGAAGGCTTTTACGTTTGGCATCCAGGGTGTTCCTGACACTAAGGTCAGTTTTTACTACACTTGAAAAATCCATTTTTGAGTCCTCTATCCTAATACCGTTCATGCAGCATGAAGTTCCTTAGTTAGTGAAACTGCATGAATCTCTGCTTAGCAAACCTTAAACAGGCCGAAAGCGATCATAGTATCGATAAGAGATATCAGTTAAGGGATCAGTGCAACAAAGGCTGCTAGTTGCTAAAGCAACTACTCTCCACTTCTGTATCTGCTCAGATTTAATCTACTGATCGTTACTCTAGATGCTTTCGGACTTAGGAATTGAAAACATCTAAGAGTCGGCTTTTAACCGTGTAAATACATGATGACGATATGTCATTGAACCTACAGTGATTCACCTTAAAGGTCTTATGTGAGAACACCATAATTGAAGTTTCAAACATAAGAGAAACAAGTCTTGCCGTTTTAAAAATTAGCGGCAGTAACTAGTGTATGCGTATAAGCTATATGTAGACCGCTGCCAAGAATTAAGCAGTATCTTCATATAGGCATGTAGCATAAATAACTACAGTAGGTGTCTACGTTTAACGCAATAGAAAGAATGTTACTCACCTTGTTCTAACAAGATAAACAAGTCGTTTATAAAGAGTAATACCCTTTCATAATTCTATATCGGTTTACAATGCTATTTATTGAAAACCATCACGTATTAACTTGATTGTTTATGCATCATTGTGATCTGCATAACATGAGTACGGCGTGTATAAACCTTATGTCGGTTATGTTTCATGGCATCGATACTTCAAGCTCTCTTAGTAAGAAATATACCTTGCTTGTTTCTATGAGCCACAAAGATCACGTCAGCGCTGTATCTAAGTAATAGCCACTAAGTTCTTTAGTCATAGATATTTGGTCAATATCAAACCAAGGACTTACAAAAGTTGGCATATGTACAGTGATGATCTTGAAAACTTACTTAGCTTTCCAGCAAATCGCCGTAAAAATTGTTGAGCGATTATACATGATCGACCTTACACTTTTGCTCGATACAACACAGATTTGTTTGTTATGCACTGCAATAGCACTTCTTTAATTGCAAGAAAGAATCCAACTAGTGCAAGCATTTTCCCGACACTTAAGCCAATATACCCCCAACGCTTTCTCATAATTATCTGATTTATGAGAAGCGCACATCATCTGCCCAATCATTCAACAATATCATGCCAAAAAGTTGATCTACTTATCATTATCAAAACATTTTGACATGTTCATCAAATCTTATGAAACATTACACCTTTCGTTTCTGATTTATCTCAATAATAAACACAGCAACATTTACACAGCAACACACGACCACACCACGCAGCCCTCACTCCACAAGGATCATAGCGTCAAAAAGATCACAGGCTCGCATCACCGAATAAAACAGATCACCAGCCCCAAAGATCACTGGTTCTCAGTACTGACTAAAGCAGATCACTATTCCCAAAGATCACAGGATCACATCACCGAATAAATCAGATCTGCTATTCAGAAGATCACAGAAGATTCAGATAGGACGCTAGGTCGTTTTAAACAAGTTTGATCGCCTAAAACGACAAAGGCGAGCACTATGGCTCGCCTCTGTTTAGATAGAAACTTTTAGTTCTTATCTCATGAAGTCAAACAGGGTTGCTGAGTGAACAACCTGGTATGACTGCTGTGCTACTTGCAGCGCAGCCTGTGCCTGCAAGAGATCAGATACTGCAGTGAAAGCATCAGCTTCAACTACGTTAGCATCAGCTTCCTTCTTGATGTCATGGATAGACTCGTTGGACTTAATGATGGCATCGATGTTAGCACCACGAGCACCAACCATACCACGGAAAGTATCAACCTGCTTCTTAGCAATGTTGACGTTTTCCTGCATACGAGCAACCTGACGAGTCAGATCATAGCTGCTATTTACAATAGCATTAGGACCATACTCATCTGAAGGTAACTGCAGCGCTTCAGAAATCTGAGTTAACTGATTAAGAATGTTATCTTGCTCTGGCTCTTTAAGAGTAATAGTAATCTCATGGCCAGCTTGAGGCATAGCTCCATCAGGAAGCTCAAACTGCATTCCAGCAACAACGATCTTGCCGTCTTTAATTTCGCCTTGAGGTCCAATATCTGTGCCATTGGCAGTTTTTAACTGGAACTTATTGTCTGCCAGCACTTCAATCTTAAACTGATTTGTTGGAGCAGGAGCTGGAGCACCATTTACACCAAAGTGGAAGTGATCCTTAAAGAAAGTGTTAAATTCATCATAGTCTTTAACACTGCCAATATATTGCACTGGCTGACCACCTGCTGCTGCAGTAAAGTCAAAAGTGTTAGCAAGATTTGTATTCTCAAAGATATTGAGACCGCTATCATTGGCTTGAATAGTTAAAGTAGGTGATACATTCACATACTTATTTGAACCATCAGCATTACAAACATAATGACCTGAAGCTGTCTTTGAGAAGGTAGGAACCTGGCTACGTGCACCTGAGAAAATGAACTCACCTTCTGCATTCTTGGTGTTCATCAGATTAAATAACTGATCACGAACCTGCTTAATATCCTCAGCTAAAGCTGCACGTGAACCATCATCTAATGTGCCGTTAATTGCCTGAACAAGACGAGTCTGAACAGAACTTAAAGCATCATAGATCTGACCTAATGCAGTTTCTTCCTGGGCGAAATTATCAGCAACAATCTTTGAGTTCTGAGTGTACTGAAGGTATGAAGCAATATCTGCCTCATACTTCATGTGGGCAGACATACCGCCTGGATCTTGACCTGCGGTCTGGAACTTCTTACCGGTGTTGTAAACTTGGGAAGCCTGATCTAAGCGGGAGTTGTGTCCCTGTAAGTAGCCTAGATGGTTCCTATACTGCATAGTAGTTGAAACACGCATCTCAATTCTCCTTAAACAGCATTAATCAGAGCATCAAAAATGGTTTGTGAAGCGCTAATAATGCGTGCACAAGCACTATATGATTGCTGGAAACGAATCAGGTTGGCAGCCTCTTCATCGAGGTTAACACCAGCCACTGAGTAGTATAAATTCTGGCTTTGCTCGCACTTAGCCTGAGAAGCCTTCAGGTCAGTGGAAGCTGACATCACTGCAGAACCTACTGCAGAAGTCATATCGGCGTAGTCTTCGGTAAATGAAACCTTTACCTTGTCTGAGCTATATACAAGCTCTTCTTTCTTTAAGCCTGCTAATAGGTTACCGTTTGAGTTATCGTTTTGTGCATTAGTGTTGATTTGGATTTCAAATTTTGAACCGTTTTCAACAGTACCTGTAAAACTTACCTCATAACCAGGATAACCATCAGGTTTTGTAACTTGCTGGTTACCATTTAACCATGTTGCGTGACTAAAGATGTTTTGGCCATTACACGAAGCAGGTGCGGTACCAATCTTTTGGCCGCCCTTTGAATAAATTACGTATAAACCTGTACCGTTTGGCTGTGCCTCATAAATAACTGATGCTGGCGCATCATTCTTCATTACAGGCTTACCAGCGACATCAATGTACAGGCCCATAGCCTCTTCGCCCTGCACATTAGGACCAGTACCCATCTGGAAAACACCATTTAATGTTGGTGTCGCATTGCCCTTATGAGGAACTACATTGGTACGAATAGCAGATGCAAAAGCAAAGTCTTCAGGCTTAGTTATGTTGCACTTGATTTGGAATGCAGCATCGAAAGTAGGCTGAACACGGAACTCAACATCAGCAGCAGCTATGTCATTACGAGAGCGGTTAAAGCTGAAAGTTACACCATGCCCCTTTGGCTTAATAACCATATTGCCTTGAGCATCTGCAGTGATATCGCCTGCATCGAGTTGAACCTGAGTCTCTACTCCAGATGCATCCGTCATCCATAACTGAGGGTTAGGTGGATTTGTGGTGTTATCCCAAGTTACACGGTAATCAGCTGCATGAATCTTATCGCCTGCACCACGATCAAATGACACAGTCATTGCAAAAGCATCATTGCTTGACCAAGCAGGAACTTTAGGGATGGTAATTAAGTCAGCACCTGCAACACCGCTCATGGTTAGACCACCACGGTTCTGCTCGTTCATTGCATCAGCAAAAGCTAAGGCATTCTGACCAAGCTCACGCATGGACTGACGCATCTGATCAGATGCTGCTAAATAGCCACCTAACTTGCCGCCCCACTGAGCATGGCTTACTTCAATCTTTGTCTTAGAAGGAGTATTGAAGTATAAACCTACCTCTTTACGAGTAGGATCAGCAGGGTGCTGGTTGACCTGTAAAGTACCGTAAGTATCGTGGTTAACGAGTAACTGGCCATTACCTAAATAAAGGCTGAATGAACCGTCATCCTCAGTAGTAACCTGAACGTCTACTAAGTTAGAAATTGCGTCAACTAAACGGTCACGCTCATCGACTAACTGCATGCCGATATCAGACTGCAGACCTGCTGAGCCTAACTTTGCAACCTGCTTGTTAACTTCGTATAAACCCTTAACGAGGTTATTAATCTCAGCAGCAGTATCATCAACCTTATTGTTGATGTCAGTGATCTGATTGCGGATATTGTAGTTGAGGGTGTTGTAACGGTCTACGAGAGTCTGGAACTCTGCAAGAAGCTCACGACGATTTGCAACGGAGCCAGTATTCTGTACTGCAGCTTCCATTGAGGCGAACAGGGAGTCGAGCTTGCTGTTAATAGATGTGTCCTTGTTGGACAGCATGCTATCAACTGTGCTTAAGCCAGTAGCAAAAGCATCATAGAAACCTACATTGCCTTGATCACGGAACATCTCGCGCTGTACGTACTTGTCGTACATACGGCGTGTTACAGTGCTGCCTACACCCCAATCAATAGTGCTTGTATAGACATGGGTCTCTTGACGAGTATAGCCCTGAGTATTGACGTTATTGATGTTGTTAGAGGTGGTGTTTAAAAGCTTCTGTTGGGTAAGTACACCATACTTACCAGTCTGTAACAAATCGAGCATAGACCTAATTCCTTCAACTGCGGCCCTGTTCAAGCCGAGATTAAATTCTCTTGATAAACCTTAATGCTATTTGTATGCCATAAATGCGATTTGGCGTGAAATATTTTTGAGTTTGGCGGAATAATGCGGATCCGTAGCGTATCCAGCCGCCTGAATCTCATCAAAATATTTGTCAGGATCGAAACTCTTGCCGGCAGCTTTTGAGTAACGATCATTGCCAGTGATTAAGGCAACATAGTCCTTCATGCTCTCAAGCACCGAAGGATAGGCTCTAAATCGGGAGTTACGCTTAACCATTGCGCCGTTTTCAAACTCGTCAGAATCAAGATCCTGAGTCATTCCTGTCCATGAGCGGCCAGCCTTAATGCCGTAGTAATTATTGCCAGACGGCACATGTTTGCCCCATCCAGTCTCAAGTGCTGCTTGAGCTACTAAAACTAATGGGTTCATGCCAATTCCCTCAACTGCCTTAACTGCATAAGGCATCATCTTCTCCACAAAATCCTCTGGAGAGTTGAAGTTACGCATTTCACTTTGATCAGTAAGTGATGCATAAACCTGATTGAGGTTGTTAACTGTTGCCTGCTCAGCAGATTTGCCTTTAGCGGCGGCAAACATTTCTGATGGACGTTTGACAATAGGACGCAATGAGTCCTCTGAGTAGTTGTAGAACTTGGCATCAGGGCCATTAATTGGCATCATGTCGCCTGGCATCCTAGTAACCTTAGTAGGTTCATATGGACGACCTTCAAGTTCTGCCATGAGGGCTTTACCCTCATCACCCAGAGTTCTAGCAAACTGCTTAGTGATGAGATAAGTAATAGAAGATTTGTTAATTGATGCGCCGCCAGATGCGTTACCCTGAACCATGGCACCAACTTGCTGCTGAGCAAGCATGTCATCGAAGAATCCAGAGTACTTACTACGCAGAGGAGAATCAGGGTTGATTTCCTCATTGGTAGAACGCATGCCATCAACCCAGTATTGCATCAAGAGTGATTCAAACTGTTGGGCAGCCATGTACAGGGCTTCGGCCTTTTGTTTATTAGTACCGTTGCCCAAAGAGCGCAGCTTGTTTAAGCCACGTGTATCTGCGAGCAGGCCTAAATCAGCCTTAGCTTTTTGTAAACCAGCATCCATAACGTCTACCGTCTATTACTTCACTAACATAAAAATCTTGAAGTCCTAAAGGTTTTTGTGCTGTTTTTTCAAACCCATGCACAAAACCCTTGTGTCAAATCTTTATAAAAGCTTATAAATAAGCCATTTGCGAGACACGATTTAGGACATTTTTTAGTGTTTGTGCAACCTATATGCCATAGGCTTTTTGACGCTTTTAAACCGCATAAATATCGCATTTATGAGCTAGGCATGACAGCCTTTTTACACCCCTATTTCACCCATGATTTGATGCTAAAGATCATTTGACAAAGGATCAGAGATCATCGCCAAGGATCGCAGCCCACAATAGCCGTACGGTGCGATCTCAAGATTTTGCCACTTAAGATCGCCACAAATTCTGCGATCCACATTTATGTATCTCTCTTTCAAGTCATGATCCGCGATTGTGAGATCTTACGATCTCAGTAATCGCATAACCCATAGTGCGATCTTGGTGTATGCTTTTTGACGATCGCTATATAACCTTATTTATATGCGACATCCTTCTGATCTTATGTAGAAGCATCAATGCTTTTTCTTTTATATAGGATCAGCGATCGCCAGTTTTACGACCTCAAAGATCTTGCGATCTTATAGCTTAAAGATCTTAAGATCGCGGTGCTTCAAGATCATGAGATCTTGAGTTGCTACCTTCTACTTATATATGCAGAGCTCGCTACTGAGAGATCATGAGATCTTGAGCTGCTACCTTCTACTTACATTTGTAGAGCTCGCTTCTTAGGGATCGTGAGATCTTGAGTTGGCTATTTCTACTTATATATATGTAGAGAGCAGTGCAGGCGGATCGTGAGATCAGACATGTCGATAATTGGCTGCGTTTGTAGAGCGAAACTGTTAAAAATTTGTGGAGAGAGGATCATGGAGTTGCGCTTTGAGAATGTGGTTTAGTAGTTAGGTAGAGCTAAGATCGGGCGGGTTTGGTGCAGTTACATGTTCTAATTTACATTGAATGTAAAACAAAGTGTGAGATTGATCAGAGATCTATCGTTTCACAATGATGCATAGGGTAAAAATTTTTGAACGATTATGGTTACGAAGTTGATTCATCCTAGATATTACTTGTATACCAGGCATATCTAGTTAAGATCCGAATTTCAACGCATTTGTTATGCAAATAACACGACCTTTAGTGGAGATCATTTAATAATGATCGAGCTATTTTCAGGTGTTTTAGCGCCAACAGATTTTTTGACAGTCCGTCAAAATACTGCCAAATTCATCTCAAAATGGCGTATCATAGGCACTTGTAAAAATTCTGCCTTAAACGAGTAGTTCCATAGTTTTTATTAGCTAGGACTAACGTTTGAGATCGAGTTTTTGCAGCTACTTAGTTCCATGCGAACTTTTTCTCTTATGTATAGTGCTGATATATCAATTGAGCTCTTGTGCGAGAGTTTATTGTTCGTCTTCAAGATCTAGGGTTTACGGATCTTATTTGTAGTCTGCAGATTGCTTTAACGCCGACTTATCTACTTTATAGTCAACAAGCGTTTGGAGAGGCAGCCATGCTTAACTTAAGTCCTTAAGCATGACTCGATACATGAACACACCAACTAGCACCTTTATCATCTCTTGATAAGTGTGAATATTGGATTGAGAGTCATAAAGTCTTTAAGAGAGTCAAAAGACTTTATGGCCCTTTGTAATAAGGCAGATAACTCGTATTGAGCTTTGGACTATTGTGTATAGATCTCATCATTTGATCTGGCAAATTAGTGCCTCTTTTTTGAGATCTTAACGATTGTAGCCGACTTAAAAGTAGTGCTCTTATATTCCATATCCTTTTTCACATGTGATATGACGTATTTGTCCACTACTTTGGTCGCTTCATTTAGTGCCTAACATAAGGCGGGAATATGCAGTTTTCAGGCAACGTTCTTATCATCGAGCATAACCAAGATAAGCGTCAGGCTTTAGAAACTATCTTCAGTTTCCTCGGTGCAGCAACTCAAACAGGTGAAGTCGAAGACTGTCTGTCTTACCTCGACTCATCCTCTGAGTCTGTGGATGCATGTATCTTAGGTGATTTAGATGGCAAGGCCACTATTAGCCGCATCATACCTAAGTACAACCGTACTGCTTTCATCATTTGCGATGCTGAGTTCGTCCCAACTGGTAAGGAAGACGCAAACTACATTGGTCGTCTTACCGAAGAACCTACCTATGATGAATTAGTTCAGCTGCTGCACTATAGCCAGTCATTTAAGACCATGAGCCGTCTATCAGGCCGCTCCGATGGTCGTCGCGGCGCTCTCATTAAGCGACTGGTTGGTCGTGGCGATGCTATCTGTCTTGTTCGTCGTCTCATTGAGCAAGTAGCGCCTACTGATGCCAACGTTCTGATTTTAGGTGAGTCAGGTACTGGTAAAGAAGTAGTTGCTCGTGCAATTCACGACATGTCAAACCGCTCTAAGAAGCCTTTCGTACCTGTAAACTGCGGTGCGATTCCAGGCGAGCTCTTAGAGTCTGAGTTATTTGGTCACGAGAAGGGCGCATTTACCGGTGCATTTGCTACTCGTGAAGGTCGTTTCGAGCTTGCTGAGGGCGGTACCCTTTTCTTAGACGAAATTGGTGATATGCCGTTTGCTATGCAGGTAAAACTGCTGCGTGTACTTCAAGAACGCAAGTTTACCCGTGTAGGCTCTAACAAGATCATCAATGCCAACGTACGTGTTATTGCAGCTACTCACCAAAACTTAGAGACCATGGTTGAGGAGAAGCGTTTCCGTCAGGACTTGTTCTATCGACTTAACGTTTTCCCAATTGAAACACCACCTCTGCGTGAGCGTACTGACGACATTCCAATTCTTATCCAAGAATTAGTTAACCGTCATGGCAAGGAGCAGCACACCACTATTCGTTTCACTCAACGCGCTATGCTTACCTTAATGCAGGACGAGTGGAAGGGTAATGTGCGTGAGCTGTCCAATTTAGTTGAGCGCTTGCTGATTCTCCATCCAAATGAAGTAATCGATATTAGCGATCTCCCAGCCAAGTATCGTGGCGATCAAATCCAGGATGATCCAGTAGCTGAGCGTGAGGCTCTGCTTGAGGCATTTACTTGCACTGACGAATTTGACAGCGTTGATGATAATTTCGACATGGACTTCGACGAGTCCTTAGTTGCAAGTGACTTAGATAGTGAGCAAGCTGCACAAAAGCGTGCTGAGCTCCCTGATCTCCCAGTTATTCGTGATGAAGAAGACATGGCTCAGGCCTTCATTCCTCGCTTAAGCTCTGATGGTGTCAACCTCAAGGATATGATCATGGACATCGAGATCTCCATGATTAAGCAAGCCTTAGAGCAAACCAATGGCGTAGTGGCTAAAGCAGCAGAGACCTTAGGCCTCCGTCGAACCACTCTCATTGAAAAGATGAAGAAATACGGCATCAGCGCCCAGGCTTAATAAGCACATGCCAGGTTTAATATGTACATGCCTGGCTTAATAAGCACATGCCAGGTTTAATATGTACATGCCTGGCTTAATAAGCACATGCCAGGTTTAATATGCACATCATGCGGCCGTAATTGCGTTTTAATTGTCGCAGCGGCCATGAAATGCACATACTCATTGCACGACTGCATAAACGTATACAACTGAACTGTTAGGAAGAAAGATGTTAGACATTGAATCCAAGATCACGGAATTTCTTAAGGACAAGACCATCTTGGTAACTGGTGGTACTGGATCTTTTGGCAAGAAGTTTATCCGTACCGTTCTTGATCGTTATCCTGTCAAGAAAGTCATTGTTTACTCACGTGATGAACTCAAGCAGTTCGAAATGCAGCAGATGTACCGCGATGAAAGCCGTCTGCGTTTCTTCATCGGTGATGTTCGTGATAAGGAGCGTCTGTACTTAGCTTTCCGCGATGTTGATGTGGTTATTCATGCTGCAGCTATTAAGCAAGTTCCTGCCGCTGAGTACAACCCAATGGAGTGCATCAAGACTAACATTGGTGGTGCTGAGAACATTATCGAAGCTGCTTTATACACTAAAGTTCAGCGTGTTATCGCTTTATCTACCGATAAGGCTGCTAACCCAATCAATCTGTACGGCGCAACCAAGCTTTGCTCCGACAAGATCTTCGTTGCTGGTAACAACTTAGTTGGTAACCGCGATCTGCGCTTTGCTGTAGTTAGATACGGTAACGTAGCTGGCTCACGTGGCTCTGTTGTTCCTTTCTTCCGTAATCTCATTGCTAATGGTGCTACTGAGTTACCAATTACCGATGAGAATATGACCCGCTTCTGGATTACCTTAGAGCAAGGTGTTCAATTCGTGCTTACTAACTTAGTACGTATGCACGGCGGTGAAGTATTCGTACCAAAGATCCCATCTATTCGCATTACTGACCTTGCTACTGCTATGGGTCCAGATATCAAGCAGAAGATCATTGGTATTCGTCCAGGCGAGAAGATCCATGAGGTTATGTGTCCTCGTGATGACTTCCAGCACACTGTTGAGTTTGATAACTTCTTTATCATCAAACCATCCATCCGCTTTGGTGATAGTGATGTTGACTATTTAGAAACTAAGCTCGGTGAGAAGGGCGCTCCTGTTGAGGCCAACTTTGAATACAACTCATTCAACAACCCTCACTATCTGACAGTTGATGAGCTCATTGAGCTAAACAAGCACGTCTAATTTAGACGCCTTGTTCTTATAAAGGGTCAGCATCCTAGATGCGGGCCCTTTTTACTTTTGTACGACCGCATTTTCAGCACTAATAATCTTCCATAGCGCTAAAAGCAAATCTCTTAATGCAATGTGATTATTACGTGGCAACAGTGCTAAACACTTTGCTTTTGCTATGAGATTATTACGTGGCATCAGTGCTAAACACTTTGCTTTTGCTATGAGATTATTACGTGGCAACAGTGCTGAACACTTTTCGTTGTGGTCACACCACCCTTTATCTGCGCGTACAAGCGATCAGCATTTGTCTCATTGCTTATATGCGCACAAGCTATGTACTACTAGTATCAAAGCTGACTTCTAGGAGAGTCTATGATCCCTTACAGCACCCAATGCATCAATGATGAGGACATCAAGGCTGTTGAACGAGTCTTATGCTCTGACTTTTTAACTTGCGGCCCAAAGGTTGCCGAGTTTGAAGATAGTCTGTGCAACTACACTGACTCAGACTATGCTATTGCCACCTCAAGTGCTACTGCAGCTTTGCACGTTACCATGATGGCTATGGACGTTGGTCCTGAAGATGAAGTATGGGTATCAGCCATCAGCTTTGCCGCTTCAGCTAACTGCGCCCGCTACTGTGGTGCTACTGTGCGTTTTATCGATGTAGATAAGCACACTGGCAATCTTGACGTAAACAAGTTAGCTCAGATGCTCAAAGATGCAGAGCAAAACAATAAGCCACTACCAAAGGCTGTAGTTGCAGTGCACCTCTCTGGCCGTCCTTGTGAGTTACGTGCTCTGCAAAACCTTAAGCAGCGTTATGACTTCTACTTAGTTGAAGATGCCTCCCATGCAATTGGTGCAACCTATGAGGGCAACATCATTGGTAAGGCCATCTTCTCTGATGCAGTTATCTTCTCTTTCCATCCAGTTAAGATCATCACCACTGCAGAAGGTGGCGCGGTTTTAACTGACAATCGCAAAATTGCTGAGCGCGTACGCTTACTCCATGCTCATGGTATCACTCACGATACTGCACTCATGGAGCGACCAAATATGCCAGCTTGGTACTATGAGCAAATTGATCTTGGCTACAACTACCGTATGTCAGATCTGCAAGCTGCTCTTGGCGTATCACAGCTTGCTCGCATCGACAGCTTCCTTGCTAAGCGTCGTCAATTAGCTAAGGACTATGAAGAATTACTCGACAAGTCCATCATTACTCTACCTGTTGCTGATACTGAGGGTTACGAGAGCTCTTGGCACTTATATCAGGTACAAGTACCTCACCGTGATGAGATCTACAATACCCTCCGCTCAAAGGGTGTAGGCGCACAGATTCACTATCTGCCAATCTATCGTCATCCTTACTATCAAAAGCTCAAGTACAACGAATTACTTGAAGGTGCCGAGTACTTCTATCAGCATACCTTAACCATCCCGCTCCATCCTAAGATCAATCGAGTAGATCAGAGCATGATTAGCTCTATCATTGCAGCTGCTTTAGATAAGATTGGCTCCTAAAAAATAGCTTAGGCATTCAAAAACTTGTTAGGCCCTAGATCCAATCTAGGGCTTTGTGTATTTATGCCCTATTAGATCTAGGCACTTTGATTACTAGTTCTTATGATCTGGCAGTATTCTCATAGTGATTGAGAGCAATTAACAGTTAGAAATTGTCTGCGCTTAGGCGTATGACATGAGTCGTTAAGGTTGACCTTATGGATAAGAAATTACTTGCAGTTATTCCAGCACGTGGTGGTTCAAAGCGTATTCCACATAAGAACATCAAAGATTTCTTAGGTAAGCCACTTATTGCCTATACCATTGAGGCGGCAAAAGAGTCTGGCATCTTTACTGACATCATTGTCTCTACTGATGATGAGGCAATAGCATCAGTTGCTCGTGAGTATGGTGCCTCTGTGCCTTTCTTACGTGATGCGGTACTGTCCAATGACTTTACTGGCACCGGTCCTGTAGCTAGTGATGCCTATCTCAAGATGAAAGCCCAAGGCAAAGACTATGATGCTATTTGCACTATCTACGCTACTGCACCTTTACTAACAGCTAAGCATTTAAAAGAGGCCTATGAGATCTTCAATAAAGATCATGTCGACTACCTCTTCTCATGCTGCGAGTTCCCTTTCCCATTCCAACGAGGCTTTTACAAAACTGAAGCTGGTGCTCCTGATCCAGTTATGCCTGAGTGCATCCCAATGCGCTCTCAGGATTTGCCTAAGGCCTACCAAGACGCTGGTCAGTTCTATTTTAAGTCTATTGAGTACACCTTGTATGAAGGCCTAGACGAAGCTGAGCGTGCTAAGCGCGATCCTTACAAAGACTTTGTCTGCCGTCTGTACGAAATGCCTCGCTACCGCGTTATTGATATCGACACTCCAGAGGATTGGGAATACGCCCTGATCCTGGCTGAGGCTATTAAGAAGCTCAATTACGACTAAATAGCGTTACCTATCATTCCAGCGCCCGCTCTAGAGCAAATTACTATCTGTAGCACTGATTACTCTTGCTCTGGCAGGTGCTGATATCGCGCCAAAACTTAGACTTCACCCTACTCTTGCACATTAGTATTTTTTAGGAGATCCATTTGTATGGAGAGAGATACCTTGCCCGTCATTGGCGTTATCTTACGTGCTAACTCCTCAATTGGAACTGGCCATCTCATGCGTATTCGCAGCCTCTTACCAAAGATCAAGAGTAAGGCCTATCTACGTCTGTACGTCTATGCTTTTGATAAAGCACTCTTACCTATGTGTAATGATTATGACGAGGTGCTGGAGTTTAAGTGCAAAGAAGACATCTTTAGCTATCTAGCTGAATCTTATACAGGCGCATCTGCAGCAACGATTCATCCAGACTACCTTATTGGCAAAAGTGACATTGGCAACTTGCCTAAGGTAGTGATCATTGATGATTATGCAATTGATAGCTCGCTTGAGTCATTGCTTTATGAGCACTGCAAGATCTTTGTAGTTGATGATCTCTATGATAGACATCATCAATGCCATATGCTCTTAGATCAGACTTTAATCACTCATGAACGTGAGTATCAAAAGCTGTGCCATAGCGACTGTGAGCTTTTGCTTGGCTCTCAATACTCTTTAACCCAAGAGCGTTTCTATCCAGAGTTTTACGATCTTAACTATCAAAGCCCATGTACTTGTGGAGCCCATCAGTTACAACTTAACTACCGTGCACTCTTAGGTAAGGATGCATCTTCGATTTCATCGCTTGCTAAACACTGCAGCTGTTCAGATGGTCAGGCGCTTCCTTTTGAGCGTATCTTCATTAGCTTTGGTGGTGCTGATCCTGTTAGTGCCTGTTTACATCTTACTGACACTATCATCAAAGGAAAGCTCTACGAACAATACTGCTTTACCCTGCTTGCCGGTGCTGCCAATAAAGACTATGACACCATAGTGGAGCGTGTACGCGTAGGCATACCTAAGCAATATCAACAACACTTTATACTGCTGCACCATTGCTCTGATGTTGCTGATTTACTCTTTAAGCACGATGCGGCTATTGGCGCATATGGCGGCATGTTCCGTGAACGTATTGCCTCAGCTATTCCAACAGCTGGAGTAATGATTGCCGACAATCAAAAAGGCGCTGATGTCGTAGTCGAACAAAATGATATTGGCCTAACCCTGAGCCTTGATGAGCTCAACGATATTACTGCCGTATCTAAGGCACTCAAGAAGCTCTCTAGCCGCTCTCAAGAGTTCACTAACAACTGCCTTAAGATCTACGATGGCAAAGGACTTAAGCGCATTGAAGAGAAAGTCCTCTCCTTACTTAACGCTTAGCTTATCTAGCTAAACTTACTTGTCTTAGCACAAACCAACATAACTAATGGGTTGTAGCTGTGCTTAGCCATGAGTTAATGGCTATAGGCGTGCCTAGCCATGCATTATCGGCTTTAGCCGTGCTTAGCCATGCGTTAACGGCTTTAGCCGCCCCCATCCATGGCTTAAATGGCTTTAGCCGTGCCTGGCCATGCGTTAATGGCTATAGGCACGTTTGGCCATGCGTAAATGGCTTTAGCCTTGTGTGTCCATAGTGAGCGGCAACTGCCAATTGATAGGCGTCTTGCCGTGGGAGAGCAAATAAGCATTGGCCTGAGAAAAGTGGCGGCAACCAAAGAAACCATTGTAGGCAGAGAGTGGAGATGGGTGAGCGCTTTCTAAGATGAGGTTATTGTTTCTATCGACGCTCATGCATTTAGCTTTGGCCTTAGCGCCCCACAGAAGATAGACCACATTAGAGCTATGCTGATTGATGCGTGAGATCACCTCATCGGTAAACAACTCCCAGCCACGTTTAGCATGAGAGAGTGGCTTACTATCTTGAACCGATAAGATAGCATTTAATAAGAGCACACCTTGCGTTGCCCATGGGGTTAAGCAGCCATGCTGGGGAATCACAAATCCTGGAATGTCAGATTGCAGTTCCTTATAGATATTCTGCAAAGATGGTGGGACTTTGATACCTGGCTTTACCGAAAATGACAATCCCATGGCTTGTCCCATTTGATGATATGGGTCTTGTCCAATAATGACTACCTTAAGATCTTCAAAGGCTGTGAGCTTAAAGGCATTGAAGATCTCCTTTCTTGGAGGATAGCAAGCAATGCCTGCTTGGACATCAGCGTCATATGCATTTAAAGCATTCTTAAAGTAATCAGTCTCTTTAAGATCACCAATTATGTCATGCCAGGTTAATGCCATTTAATCACGTCCTTATTAATCCATAAGATAGTGCTGTGAGTATTGCCAGCCGTTTGCTGTATTTAGTGCATTGCAGCTATCTTTGCCATGCACTTTGGCTCTTTTAATACAGGAGCTAGAGTTCTTGTGGTGCATAAGCAATGTATTTGCTCTGGCAGCTAGCTACGTGCTCATGGCAAAAGATTATACAGATCTTTAGATGGACTCAGCACAAACAAAAACAGCCTCAAGTTTTAACCTGAAGCTGTCTTTAATGCCTAATCCTTAGGCCATGAAGCAAAGCTAGTACTTCTTTGCTTTAAGATGCAGTATTGTGTTGATTACTTCTTCTTAGGACGCTGGCGTACGTGGAATGCAAAGCCACCAATCTCTTCTTTCATGTAGGCAGTAACCAGATTGCCCTTAGCATCGTACATGAATAGCTCTGGATCGAACTCAACACCCTTACGGCTAAGCATAGCTAAAGCACGAGTAAGATCGCGAGTATCAACACAGATGTGACCATTTTGACCTACGAATGGACGCTTCATGATCTCAACGAGATTGCCTGAGAAGATAGCAAGTGGGGTCTCGAAACGGCCTGACTCAAAGAGCTCATCGATACGCTTGTGAACAGCGTTAGCATTCTCTTCGGTACCAGCATTGATACCAACGTGACCAACGGTGAAATCAAATACCTTGCTCATGATCTCACGGCAGGTTGCCTTAACACCTTCCCAATCCTTTTCCTTAACTAACTTTGCAGGAGGAACAAAAGAACCACCAACAGCAGCTACATTAGGCAGGTCGAGGTACTCGGTTAAGTTGTGCATACCGATGCCGCCAGTTGGTACAAACTTGATACCGCTAAATGGAGCAGCAAGATTCTTTAAGGTGTTGATGCCACCATAGGCCTCAGCAGGGAAGAACTTAACAACCTTAAGACCATAGTTCATAGCTGCTTCAATATCAGAAGGAGCTACAGTACCAGGGCATACTGGAATTTCGTTCTTAACACACCAGTCAACTACCTTCTCGTTAAAGCCTGGGGTGATAATGAACTGACCGCCATTGTCTAAGGTCTCTTTAGCCTGATCAACAGTATGAACGGTACCAGCACCTACCATAATCTCAGGAACTTCAGCTGCAATACGCTTGATAGACTCAGCACCTGCAGCAGTACGGAAAGTAACCTCGGCAACTGGGATACCGCCTTCAACTAACGCACGAGCTAAAGGTACTGCATCATCAGCACTGTCTAAAGTTACGAGTGGAACGATACCGTACTCACTAATGCGCTCAAAAATTTCAGACATGATTATTCCTCTGCTGTCTATTCTTAATAACTGCTCCGTGAGCTAGCAACACGCACAAAACAGCATTGTTCTGCAATCTACCTAAGTTTAATACAACTTTGAGGTCTAGCAACAAAGCAGAATGCAACTATTGGATCAATGCAACACAACCATGAGTGTATCACCCCAATTTAAAGCATTGATTAAGCAGTGCTATGAGAGTTTGGTGCAAAATATCTCTCATTAGAGTAGATACGCACACAAACTTACATGGTTCTTATTGACTGTGATAAGAAGAATTAATGCTTAAAGAGCAACGCGCTTGTGGCTTTGCATAAACTCTTTAAGTTGCTCTTGAGTTGGCAATCCCTCGTTATCGCCAGCAAAGGTGCATTGAATAGCACCAATAGCCGCACCACGCTCCACAGCCTTTTCAAGGCTTAAACCTTCCATAAGACCGGTGATAACACCGCAAGCAAAGCCATCGCCCGCGCCTACAGTATCTACGACCTTATCAATAATAAAGCCAGGTACCTTGTACTCATTATCACCTTCACGCACTAAGGCACCATCAGGACCTAGCTTGGTGACGACCATACGTGCGCCTAATGAGCGGTAGAAGTCATTGATCTTAGATGGGTCTTCGCTACCGCATAAGATCTTACCCTCACCACAACCTGGCAGTACTAAGTCAGCATAAGAGGCCAGTTCGTTTAAGGTCTTAACCATAACCTCTTGAGATGGCCATAACTGCGGACGTAAGTTAGGGTCAAAGGAAATAAACAAACCAAGCTCTTTAGCTTTTTTAATGAGAGCCATCATGGCTGCGCGAGTTGAATCAGTCAGCGCTGGGAAAATGCCGGTTAGATGTACATAATCAAACTTGCTAAAGTCGATCTTCTCAACATCAGATGCATCTAAGGTAGAGGCGGCAGATCCTTTACGGAAATAGAAGATCTCAGGATCACCCTTGCTTACCTTGCTTTTAAGCATGAAGCCAGTGGTGTTAGTATCTGAGGTCAGTACATTGGAGCTATCAATCTTATTGGCAGTTAATGTATTGGTGATACGAGTGCCAAAAGGATCGTTACCTAGCTTAGTTAAGTAGGAAACAAAATGACCTAAACGAGCAGCGCCTGTAGCTACGTTAAACTCTGCACCAGCCACAGCAAGCGTAAAACCTGCAACGCTATCTAGAGATCCCTCGCTTTGAGCTATTAACAAACCCATTGGCTCGCCAGCAAGCAATAAGCCCTTTGCCATAATGACTCCTGTACTTTGCTCTAATACTAGTCGTTATCTTTACGTATAAAAGTGCTCTTTGTAAAGCATATTGTCATGCTACGGCACCTTAAAAACGGCACATATATCTAATGTGCTCGAGTTTAGATTACGCTGCATAATAACACTTGTAAACTAGTATACAAGTGAAACGAAACCAATCTCACATTTTTTAATCCAATGCTGATATATAAGCGAAAAAGCGTATGTCTTCAAGCTACTAAAGGCCGCTCGCTTACCACTAGTTATTGGCAGCTTAAAAGCACATATTTATGCCATTTCGTTTAGAAGCATAAGTAAAAAATGCACCTTTATGGATCCATAAGGACAACCTTGAGTATGAATAAGTGTACTTTTGCATGAGCTAACGCCAAAAAATGAACTTAAAGAATTGAGCAGCTGTATAACTTTGGTAAAATCTCAGACTAATTGATGCTAGACTATCTAGCTCAACACAGTTAGAAACAACTGATCCGTTGTACTTAATGAATGCTCATACTTTAAGCATTTCGTTTGGTACACATCTTTCTAACTTTCACCATTTATGTGTTCTCAAAGCATGTGCTTTGCGATCAAAACGTTCATAATTCAGGAGCCCTTGGATGAACACTTCAAATCCGGCAATGGGTGTGCTTGATAAAGCCGCCTCCGGTGCTTATAACTTTGGCGGTGTCGGCGAAGTCGCTACCGTTAGAGGCGCTACCACTAAGGCCATTTTGCTTGTTGCACTGACCTTTGTTGTCGGTTACTTCAGCATGCTCTACAGCTTTGGCTACATGTTCCAAAACGGAGCTACTCCAAAAGCTCTGTTAATTGGTTCAGTCATTGTTTCTGTAATCATTGCCTTTGTCACTATCTTCAAGCCACAGTACTCTAACTTCACTGCTCCAGCTTATGCTGTTGCAGAAGGTGTTGCTTTAGGCTGCATCAGTGCTACTTTTGAACTCAAGTACCCAGGCATCGTATCTACTGCTGTTATGTCCACTTTCGTAGTGGTATTAAGCATGTTAGCTCTGTGGAAGTTCAAGGTAATTGTTCCAACTGCTCGCTTCCGTGCTGTTATTACTGGCGCTGTTGTTGGTGTTGCTATTTTATACACCCTCAACATCTTATTAAGCCTCTTTGGCTTCAGGCTGCTGCCAGATAGCGGCCCAATCTCCATTATCATTTCCTTAATTGTTTGCACCATTGCTGCTTTCAGTTTAGTACTTGATTTTGAAATGATTGGTTCTTGCGTTGAAGAGCATGAGCTGCCTAAGTACTTCGAGTCTTACTGCGCCTTCTCATTACTCGTAACTATCTGCTGGCTCTACCTTGAGATCTTAAAGCTCTTATCCAAGCGCGAGTAGTAGTTACAAAAAGCTCAGCACACTAACAAGAGTGCCTAGCTTTACAAGAATGTTTTAATTCTCAAAAGCCCCCACTGGCCATCCTTTGGGGGCTTTTGTTTGCCCGCCTCAAAGCTAAAGTACGCACATACACATAAAGAAAAAAAATCCAAGCTCCCCATAAACCACATAAGCTAGACAAGGTCCAGTAACAGCTCATAGCCTCAACCGTGCAATGCCACTCCGCTACATATGAGCACGATGCATCGCAACGCATGCATATAACTAAGATACCGTGAAACACATGCACATGCGCATGGTATGCATATAAGCACGATGCAGCAAAACACATGCATATGAGCACGGTATGCATATGAGTAAGATGCGGCGTCATTTGTTGCTAATAATGGGTTCTAAGATGGTGCTAGCGATGCAAAAAGGTTCATACGTTGCCTAAAATAGTGCCAATTAGGGCTGTTTCATTGTAATGATGCAGTCTTTCACCTAAGATTAATGCACTATAGTAAGTACCAATAGTATTAGTACGAGGAGAGTACATGCGCGATTTACTTGATTGTCGTGACGCGATTGATGAGATTGATAGCAAAATCATTAAGTTACTGCAGGAGCGACAGGCCGTTGCTACCGATGTAGCAATCTACAAGCTCCATCACGATCAGCGCATTGTCGATAAGCAGCGAGAGGCCCAAAAGATCGCCACTTTAATGGATAGAGCAACTCAAAGCGGCATATCTCCAGTCATGATCCGTGAAATCTATGAAAAGATCATGGCTCATACTGTATCTTATGAGCAAAGCTATATCGTAGATAAGATCAACGGCAAAGACATCACCCGCTCGACCTCTGTTGCCTATTTAGGCACCAAGGGTACTTACTCCCATTTAGCTACACAGCACTACTTTGCAAACTACTCATCGCGTATGGAAGAGCACTCTTGCTCCTCTTTTGACGAAATTGTCTACAAGGTTGAGAGCGGTGCTTGCGAGTACGGTGTGCTGCCAATTGAAAACTCCAACTCAGGCTCTATCAATGAGGCAGTGGACACGATGCAGTCCATGAATGCCTTCATCACCGGTGAGATCTTCTATCCAATTGATCACTCCTTGCTGTCAGTAGTGCCTCCTCCAAATGGCGAAAATGATGCCTTTGACTTTAAGACCATCAAGACCATTTACTCTCATCCTCAGCCAGTAGCTCAATGTTCTAAATTCATCAAGGAGCATTTAAGCCACGCTAACATCGTCTATACTGACTCCTCATCTGAGGCTATGAGCATTGTTAAGCAGCAAAACGATCCATCTGCAGTAGCTCTTGGTTCTAAGCATGCTGCCTGCTATTACTCACTCAATTCTTTAATTAGTGATATTGCAAATAACAAGAATAACTACACTCGCTTTATTATTCTTAGCAAGACTCCTGTTGATATTCCATCAACTATGGCAGCTAAGACCTCCATTCTCTTTAGCACCAAGAAGTACACTCCAGGTTCTTTAATCGCAGTGCTCAATGAGTTTAACGATGCCAAGATTAACTTAACCAAACTCTACTCTCGTCCTTTAGAGGCTAAGAATCGTGATGCTTGGGAAGAGATCTTCTTTGCCGATGTTGAGGCCAACCTCAACACCACCGCTATGCAAAACATCATGCAAAAGCTCAAGGACTTAACTGGCAACCTCAAGGTCTTAGGTTGCTACCTCTCTGCCGAGCACGAGCAGATCTAAACTAATTTTACAAACCATGGCTAAAGGCACGATCTGTCCTTTAGCCTTGGTCATATCTTTAATCATCTTGCTCAATCCTCATCCCCGTAATCGCCCGCGCATAGTATCCTGTCCAGCCTCCATACCATAGCCCATGGAGATAGACGGCATCTTCAAAGATTTAGCCTCGCAACGCAAACCGTAGCTCCAAACAAAGAAATACGTAGCTAATAAGCATCAACACCATACAGTTGGGTATCAGACAGGCATACATCAGATAGATATCGTAAGCCTCACCACCTCAAAAGTAATCTTAGTTAGCATCACTAAACGTTGTTTAAGACTTAGCCGCTCAACATCTTTAGCTTAGCCAAACACGATTTATATCGTGTTTTAGGAGTTTATTTGCACTTAAGGTGAAAATACTTGTAAGGGTGTTATGCTAATGATGAGTCTTTTGAACATCGAGATCATTAGGAGGATGTGATGGGCAAAATCTTCAAGAAAGGATCGACCTTTTTAGCTTGGATTGTTCGCATGTCGCTCATCAAACGCTGGGCTCTCATGCATTGCTTTCGTTCTGAAAATGTCTCTGAGCACAGCCATCAAACTGCTGTCATTGCCCATATGCTCGCGATCATTAAAAATCGCCTGTTTAACGGCAACGTCAATGCTGAGCGCGTAGCAGTACTTGCCCTGTACCATGAGGTATCTGAGACCAAGCTGCAAGATCTCAACTCCAAAACTAAATACCTCAATCCTGAGTTTACTAAGCAATACAAGATGATTGAACATCGTGCAGAGCTTGAGTGTGTGAATACCTTGCCAGAAGAGCTAAGAGAGGATTTTCATCATCTGATCGTGCAAAACGAAGCTGATCATGAGCTCAAAGAAATCGTAAAGGCTGCAGATATTCTCTCAGCCTATATCAAGGCCAACGATGAGCTACGCTTTAACAATACTGAGTTTACCCACGTAAAAGAAGGCTTAGATAAAGTGCTAGCTGACTACTGTCAGCGTATGCCAGAAGTACAGTACTTTATGGATAAGTTTGTTGCTCAATGCTGGGCTACTGTAGATCAGCTTGCTGGTATGGACTCAGACAATCAAGCTCAATCCACTGATCAGCAATAAGCACTATTGAACACATACTCTTGCAATGCGCTTAATGGGCTACGATGTTGAGATCCATCCAAACTATGAAGACGATTCATGGCGTACGATGACTGTGAGTTTGATGATAAAGTAGCTAAGAGTGTTTTGATTAAGACAAAGCAGTTTTCTATTAAAAAATAATCATGGTGCTATATGGATGCAATCAACTACTTCAGAATAAAGCTACAAGAAAAAGCCCCTGACAAAGGCATAATTATATTTATTGGGGAAATGAACGGGCGTTTGTATTACGTACTTGAATATACTGAATATGTTGGCGTCATCGGGTTGCCTCAAATTATTGAGTGCGACCCAAATGATAGGGAAACTGTAAGAGTTCTATGCGATATGGAGCTTTACAACAAATTAGCCGAAGAGTTCCCTGATAAATTCCAAGATGATGACCCTGAAGTTTTATAAATTTCGGACAAAGACATCAAAGATATTACCTAAAACATTCTTTCGTGCCTGAAGAGACTCATTCGATTCAGCCTCTAAAACGGACAATCATCTTTCCATTGCCACATTACAGTTAATGATGCCGTGTGCATCTGCTATAGCTCTAGTTACTGGATATCAGCTTGAGCTAGATAGTAGCCTCTATTTCAAGAGTTTTGTTGTTTTTCCTGCATTTAGGACGACACGGCAGGGTCTTTTTTGTTTGCGCACTACTAGCTCAATGATACTTACAGTAGATGCCAATGCCAGAGGTTGCCTTATTAGCAATGGATGCTTGAGGCATTCAACTGTTAGCATTGGGCCATGAGTATTAGGCTACTCAGGCTAGGCTAGGTGCACTAGGCTAATGAGCGCAAATAATCGTGAGCTGTGAGGTAAGTGTAGAGCTTCTTGAGTACGTGAGATGCTCTCTTAGCATCCTCTTCAATAATAGCTTGGATGAGCTTATTGTGGAGGGTCAGAATAACCTGAGTGGAGATGGTAGGCTGCAGTGATGAAACTGCATTTTGCAGACGTGCAATACCCTCTGTTACGGTCTTCTTAACAAACTCATTAACGATATTGTTAAAGATCATGGTGTGGAACTCAAAGCAAGCTACTAAGAACTCAGCTTGATTAGTAGCTGCTAAAGCACGCTGATTTTCTACAGCGGCAGCTAATTGCTTGTCCATACCTGAAAAGCACTTATTGAACTTCTTCATCTCAATGAAGATAGCTGTTGGAGCTACGATCTTGAGAAACTCAAGAATCTGCACGATTTCCTTTTTGACAGCTAAGTTCTTACCAGTGCCTTCGAAGATTGCATCTTCGTGTAACTCAGAGATAACAAAAGTGCCAACACCCTGCTTGGCCTTGAGCACATTCAGAGCTGATAACTGCATAATGGCGCTGCGCAGAGAAGTACGTGACACGTTAAGACGATCACGCAGCATATTCTCTGATGGAATCTTACTGCCTACAGGCCATTTGCCGGTGCTGATCATGCGTTTAATGTAGCTTACAATTTCGCTTGAAACCGCATCTTGGCGCACGCGCTCTGACATATAACTCTCCACGCCTGATAGTCAGTACAGGCAATCGTTTAGCAAATAAGATGAGCTTCGATGCTTTTAAAAGCAATTACTTTTGCAAGCTCAACATCAAATTTGCAATCTAATCCAACACCGATGCTGCTAAATGATTAAGCCATCGCACCACTGCTTTTAATGTCAAACAATGGTCAATGATGCTTAGCATCGTGTCCACCATGACAACCATACAGCAGCAAGGATGGAAGTTAACTGCTAGTCTGACTACAACTAGTGCCAAGCTAACTAGTCCTCATGCTCACTTTTAATAAGCATGTAACCACTTATGTATGTTTGGTAGCACACACCTAAAAGATCTTAAGCCATGCCATCACGCCTTTGCGCATAAATATGGCAGCAAATTTACAAGCACCTAAACTTATCTACAAGTGCTAGATAATGTCTGTGCTTTAGTAAAAGATATGGCATTCTATCCAAAAAACTAGGCAAATACAGCATGCATCAGCACTAAGATGCAAAATTATCTTGCAACAAGGTATTTTCTTGTTCGTATGGAGCGTTTTGCGCCAACAAAGCGCTTAAATCTTCGCCTTATTTAGCGCCCTTGCGTAGATTAGCTAACTACACTTTAGCTGCTCAAAGAACTGTAGCTTGGCTAACATTTTTAGAGCTGTTGCCTTTGCTAAAGATTTGATAGTGCCAATACCTTTGCAAAAGACTTGATAGCGCCAATACCTTTGCCAAAGACTTGATAGCGCCAATACCTTTGCAAAAGACTTGATAGCGCCAATACCTTTGCAAAAGACTTGATAGCGCCAATACCTTTGCAAAAGACTTGATAGTGCCAATACCTTTGCAAAAGACTTGATAGTGCCAATACCTTTGCCAAAGATTTAATAGTACTAAGGCATTAGCCAAAGATTTGCACAGTATGCTTGATTTTCATTAAGGGGTATGTGATTTAATCGACATATCGAGGCCATCTTTGATGCCTCAAAGCTTTTATTCCATCTAAGATCACGTTTTGCCCACCCAAATAAAGGCCTAAAAGCCATTAAAAGCTCAAGATCTTGTATTACATTATTCGTACTTGAGTCTGTATTTCATTGTTCTTACTAATTTGCGCTCATAAGGTAAATGCTACTTTCAAGCTTTGTCTTTTGACCATGTAGCCTAGCGCTTGGCAAAAGATCTTAGATCATCACTTAAGTCTTTGTGACTATGTGTGATCAAAAGATGCTATAATTAACGTTTGCACAAACAAAATACGTTAGCTACCTAGGGTAGTTTGCGTATCTCATTACTTTCTATTAAAAAGTAGCTCTCTTTGCCGCTCGCCTGTACTCAGCGTCTCGTCTTATTGCGCTGAACGATTAGTGTTTCAATTTGGCGGCACATTCTTAAATGAAGCTAGATTAAGAGCGCTCAGGCGCGTTCTCAAGTAAGTTAGAACAGGATAAACAAGCCACCATGCCATTTGATGCCGGTACTTCTCAGCGTGATAAGCGCTCAAGCAAGTCACGTACTTCCACCTTTAACAAAACAGAACGCTCTAACACTCCGAAAAATCGCTCTGATCGCCCTAAGTCATTTAACAGCAAGTTTGTAAAGAAGACTTCTTCTACAAACTTCAACAAGGGAGCGAAAGTATTTAGAGAAGATGCTCCAAGTGGCGAGCAAGTACACTTTAAGCCTCACTTTACCGATCACGACAAGCGTCACTCTGACAATACTCATGCAGAGCATGGCACTCGCTCATTCAATAAAGATCGCTCCAAGCGCTCTTTTAACGACGGTGTTGACAAGCAAGGACGTAGCGAGCGTTCCTTTTCTAACCGTCGTGAAGGTCTTAACAAGGGTAAAGATGGCAAGAAGATCGTAGTGCCTCGTCGCAAAGAGATAATCAACGATAAGATTCCAAGAAAGCCAGGCTTTACTACTTTCCAGATGCGCTTAGTACAGAGCATTCTTAACTCTGCTTTAGTAGATAAGAAGCCGCTCGATAAGTCTTATGCCATGTGGTTTGCTAAGGTAAAGATCCCTGCAGTAGAACAAGGCTTTGTGATTCGTCACATCAACGCCATGTTCCGCCGCCTGTCTTTTTATGCACACGTTGCAGGCTTAAAGCGTCCATCTGACTTTGAGCGTCACGTAAACCGCCTCATTCTCTCTTATTACGCAACTGAAGGCTGGCCACTGCCTGAGCTTAATGCCGAAGGCTTTGACCGTACTGGCCTTAAAAAGCGTATTGAAGAGGCGATTGCACACCCACTTTACAATGAGGGCTGTCCTTTCTATCTTGAAGAGCTCTGCTCCCGTGAGCTTAAGGACAAGTGGCCAGCTGAGCGTAAGGCTTTAGGCGAGGCCGCTCCACGTTTTATCCGTGTTAATACCCTTAAGACCACTCGTGACGAGCTTGCTGCAGCTTTATCAGAAGAAGGCGTAGTAACTAAGTCAGTTAAAGGTGTTCACACTGCACTTGAAGTTACTTCTAATGCTGCCTTATTCCGTACCCTAGCTTTCCGCGAGGGTAAGTTTGAGCAGCAAGATGCTGGCTCTCAGTTAATCGCCCCATTCTTAGAGGTAGCTCCAGGTATGCGTGTTATCGATACCTGCGCTGGCTCTGGTGGTAAAACTCTGCACTTAGCTGCCTTAATGAATGGCAAGGGCTCTTTAATTGCCATGGATATTGAGGGCTGGAAGTTAGATGAGCTTAAGGCTCGTGCACGTCGTGCTGGTGCTTTTAACATCGAAACTCGCGTCATCGACTCAACTAAAGTCATTAAGCGTCTGTATGGTCATGCCGATCGTGTGATTATCGATGCTCCTTGCTCAGGTTTAGGCGTGCTACGTCGTACCGCTGACTCTAAGTGGGCCGATATTCAGCCACGTTTAATTGAGCTTAAGAAGATTCAAGCTGACATTCTTGAGCGCTACAGCCGCATGGTCAAGGTTGGCGGTAAGGTGGTTTACTCTACTTGCTCAATCCTGCCAAGCGAGAACGAAAAGCAAGTTAAGGCATTCTTAGCCAATCACCCAGGTGAGTTCGTTCTTGAGGCTGAAGAGCACATTTGGCCATCTTCTGGCTTTGATGGCTTCTATATGGCCCGTCTGCGTCGTCTTGAGACCTTCGATGCAACAGCTGAGGCAAATGACGCTAACGACACTACCTCAAGTGCACCAAGCTTAGAAGAGTCAGATAATGTAGCTACCGCAGCAGTAAATCCTGATAACACTCAGGCAGATGCTGCCAGAGCTAATGACACTGTAACCGAGCCGGCAGATGCAGCTACACAAGCTGATAATGCAGGCACTGCTAACAGCACTGAAAATGCAGGCACTGCTGACAGTGCAGAGATTGGCAAGCAGGACTAGAGCTCAGCTTGCTTAAGTAAGCTAAGTTAGCTCGTAGGACATGAAAAAAGCCCCGTAGTGATGAACTATGGGGCTTTTTTCTTGGATAAAGAGTGCTAATGGCAAACTACTTCTTGTCTGGATCAAGACCAGAGAAGCCTAAGTTTTGCTCATCTAAAACTAAGATTCGCTCCATCTGCTCATCAGAAAGCTCAAAGTCAAAGATATCCATGTTTTGCTTCATACGCTCAATCGTAGAAGACTTTGGAATGGATGGAATGCCAAGCTGATTAACAAAGCGCAGACATACTTGAGCTACAGTACGATTGCACTCTGATGCAATGGCCTTTAATACGTCATTGTCAAAGACACGTTGACGACCCATTGGGCTCCAAGCCTCAGGTACAATTTCATTGGCCTGACAGAAACGCACTAACTCAAGCTGAGTAAATCCTGGGTGAATCTCTAACTGATTTACCATTGGCTTAACCTTGGTCTCCATCAGCGGCATAAGATGATGCTCTTTGAAGTTGGAGACACCAATGTTCATGATGTAGCCTTCTTCGTACAGCTCTGTCATGGCTTTCCAAGTTGCCAAATTGAGCTCATGAGCCTTAGGATTGTTGCTTTCACTTGCTGGCCAGTGAATCAGATACAGGTCAAGATACTCAAGATCTAAATCATTTAAAGTTTTAAAGAAAGCATCCTTAGTGGACTGATATCCCATATCGTCCTCTTTGACCTTAGAGGTGATAAAGAGCTCTTCACGATCGATGCCAGAGACAGCAATACCCTTACCCACCTCAACTTCATTACCATATAATGCTGCGCCGTCGATTAGGCGATAGCCGCATAAAATGGCATCTCTGACCAACTTGACGCACTCATCGCCGCCAGCTAATGCCCAAGTACCAAAGCCAATAGCTGGTAAGACGCCACGGCCTTTAAGCTCAAAGCCATTGTCATTTAAAAGCTGTGCTGCATTAATGGACTCTTGTGAAATTTGTGTACTCATAACTACGCTCGCCTCGTCAGATGACTAAGTCAACCGATCCTATCTTATGAAAACTACTTTTGTTTCCTCATGATAGCTTAAGACATAGCTATAAACGTTATGAGCGCTCATAAAGTGCAACATATGCTCAATAGCAGCAGACCTCAAAATGCCTACGGCTTGCAAGGATTAATCGCGTCCATAATGTAATCAGATGCAGTATCTGTGGAGCTTTTTTATCGTGAAATCTGAGTACTCAATGCCATGCTATATACTTGCTTGCCAAGGCAAAATGCGCTGGCTTTTTATAATTTGCATTGAAATTTATTAAAGCTACGCTTATGTGAGTGAGACGTTGTACTCATCTAGTCTTACACGTAAAAATATACTTCCATACAAGTGCAAACAATGCATGATTATTGAGCATTAGCGTCAAATCTAAGCTGCAACTAGGATCCAAGATAAGCTGTAAAATCTTATGTGATATTTGTCACAAAAAACTATTGCAAGCTCTTGTGAACGGTGGATAATATCCGACTTGACTTGTGCCATTTAGTGTAACCATTTCTACTTTGACAAGTCATACAATATACGGCCTAAACAATAGCAAACACGAGTTAAAGCTTCACGATTATATGCATATGCAAGTGCATGAGTACTGCCACTAGATGGTCGACTCATAAGACTTTGTGCACGCATGTGCGGTATATGAGATTGTGCATGATACTGTATTCACGCAAGTACGGTTTATGAGATTGTGCATCATACCGTGTGCACGCATGTGCGGTTTATGAGATTGTGCGTACCCATATGCATGAGACTGTGTTCACGCATGTTCATGGCATCGCCAAGATGTTAGTTATGGGGCTTTTTGCTTGTTTTGCTGTGTTTAACCATCGCTCAGTCCATCCACTGAGCACTGAGAATTTCGCCCTGCAGCACTGAGAGAATCTAAATGCAAACATTCGGCGCCAACACAAGAGGTAATACCACTATCTACGTTGCCATGTGTCTGTTGGTTTCTGCGGCCAACTCCATGTTCAACCCTGTGCTGTCACTATTTTTTAATACAGAGCTCAATTTCTCTCCACTGCAGATCTCCATCTTCTTTATGCTGCTGCCTATTGCCACAATCTTAATCGTACAGACTGTGGCTCGTTTTTCAGATATTGGACTGCAGCGTCCTGCTATTATCTGTATTGCATCGCTCTTTGGTGTAGCCTCGTCATATATGCTGTATATGCGACCAAGCTTTATCGTGCTGTGCACCATTGGTCTGCTGCTACTTGGTTCTTACACTGTTTCTTTCCCACAGATCTACGCCTCAGCTCGTGAGTATGCAGTTAAATACTTAGGTGGCTCGTTAATGTTTGCAACCTTCATGAGATCTTTGGCCTCAGTCTCTTGGGTAGTAGGACCACCAGTTGCCTATGGTATTGCTATGGGTTATAGCTTTAACACCCTGTTCTTAGTTACAGCTATTTCTTTTGCACTTATTTGCGTAACCTCATTTTTCTTCCTGCCAAGTGTCTTAGATAAGGCTGCAGTAGATAAATCCCGTCACATTAAGTGGTGGACCAATCGCTCTGTACTAGTGCTGTTTGCCTCAATCGGCTTAATGTTTACTGCCTTTTCATCCTATATCAACACCATGCCGCTCTACTTTACTCAAGAGCTCAAGTTAGATAAGGACTTACCTGGCTACATGCTAGGCCTAGCAGCTTTTATCGAAATTCCTTTAATGTTCTTAGCTGCACGTATTACCAAGACCTTTGGTATTAAGTACGTGATCTTAGTTGGTGGTATCGCGCTAGTTATTTTCTTAGTGCTGCTGTTACATCCTGGGGATACTAACTATTACCTCCTCATTACTTTCTTTGCAGCCTTGTATATTGCATTCGTTGCCACCATGGGCATGGTGTTCTTCCAAGAACTGCTTCCAGCCATCCCAGGCCAGGCTACATCCTTATACATCAACGCCTCGGTTTCAGGTCAGATCGCAGGTGGTGGCCTTATCTCACTTGCTGAGTCTGGCTCTTACACTATCGTCTATATGGTCGGCGCAGCTGTTTGTACTGTCGGCATCTTGCTACTCTTCTTTGTTAAGAAGCCAGATTCAGTAAGCTACTCATAAGCTGAGTAGATGCATCTTGTGTGTGAGTGCTAGTCATACAAAAGTATCTTGAATATGACTACCAGCAAGATGCTCATCTAGCATTTGATCGCCCCAAGAAAAAAGGAGCCAAGTGGCTCCTTTTTTTCTTGAGGCTTACTCAAGAATGATTTCTTGTGAATGGGATTACTAATCCCATCAACTAATCCCACCAGAAGTTCCAAATCTTGGATTTAGCAAGAATCTCTGCATATGAAGAGATAGTAACGCCTTCACGATCTTCAAGCAGATCAGGGCAGAAAGCATAGTGCTTGATAGCAAGATCTTTAGCCTCGGATGCAGCTACTGGCTCATCGAGCATAAAGTCGATACCATCGGCGCTAACTACCACTGGGCGAGCACCATATTTTTCAAACCACAGCTTTGAGATCACCTTAAGATCTTCATTGTTTGGACAAGCATTCCAACCACCCATAGGCAGCCATGCAAAGATCTCGTAGACCTTCTCAACAGGGATGCGGGCCAAGATAATGTGGTTAGTCATGGTGCTATCAAAATCCCACCATGTCATGATGCGATCTTCAGCCTCGGTATTGCCACCGCTTTGATTAATCATATCTTCAAAGACAGAAGGATCACCGAGCACCTCTTGAGTGATGGAGAGCAGATTTTGAATAGCCTCTTCACCATTATTAGGATCAGTCTCTAAAATACCGCGACGGTATTCAGCTATCTCGTCTTTGTCAAAGTCATAAACACGACCCTCATTAGTAGGATCAGAGTTCATAACTAAGGTCTCAAGCAAAGTATCTGAAGGCACTACAAATACAGGTACAAAATCCTTGCTCTGAGCGCTTTCCTCTCGTGCCTTTTCGTAAGCTTCCATAAGAGGGTCATCATCGATCATTGGCGCAAAATAAGTACAAGGACAATCAAGGTAGTTAACCAAACCACTTACCAATGCTCTCATTTTCTCGTCTGACATTGAACACCTCTCTTAGCTTTGCCAAAACACCAAAGCCTTAAAGCTTAGCGCATAATGCACGTACTTTTACAACGTCAATGCAAAAAAGAGCTTACTGCCCACTCTCTTATTAGCAAGGACATTGATACATACTTATATGCATTATTGATGATTGAAACTAGCTTACACCATGTTTTTCACGAATATGTGAGACATATCCGTCTTTATCCCAAATAAAATTATAAAGAACCCTACTTAGTGGCTCTAAGTGTGATCTAAAACCCTTTTGCAAGGTAATAGCATACACACAAGAGGGCAAGACAACAGATACTGTTTTTTTTTGTGTGGCATAAAAGTTAAAAAGCCCAGCATGCATGTGAGCATCTGGGCTTTTTGTAGGCTTAGACTATCAATCTAAAGCGCAGAAATATGTTTAAAGCTCTAGCAGCTTTTCATACTGCAAAAGCTACACAGTCCTAGAAATGACGACGTGGGCCACCGAAGTTAGGACGTGGGCGTGGACGACGTGAGTCACGTGGACCGAAGCGACGGTCTGAGCCTCTGTGATCATCAGCTGAACGACCTGGACGGTAATTGATGGAGTTACCGTTGATATCACCCTTCTCATGACGATACTCGCCTTCATCCATGTAGGAGAAATCAGCATCAATATTTAAGCTGTTTTCGGCACGATTGAAACGGTCATCATTGAACTTGTCATGAGGTGGACGACGGCGATCAAAGCGATCATGACGCTCGCGACGCTCAAAGCGGTCATCGCGATCAAAACGATCACGACGGTCGAAGCGATCACGCTCTGGGCGTGGGTGACGATCGTGTTCAGAACGTGGGTGACGCTCGCGACGCTCGAAACGATCCTCACGATCAAAACGATCACGACGCTCAAAACGGTCACGCTCTGGACGAGGACGACGCTCTGGACGTGCAGGTGGCTCAGCAGTGTACTCACGTAGATCTAAACGACGACCGCAAACGATAGCATGAGCTAAGATTTCCATAGTCTCATTAGGCATGCCGCTTGGCAGATCTACAGTTGAGAAAGAGTCGAAGATAGAAATATCGCCGATAAACTTGCTCTCGAGATTTGCCTCATTAGCAATAGCACCAACAATCTGACCTGGCTTAACTGAGTCACGACGACCTACAGCTAAACGATAGCGCACCATCTTAAGCTCTGGGAAGTCACGTAATGGCAGAGGCTCTGCAGATGGACCGCCATGACGACGCTCACGTGGGCCACGCTCACCGTGCTCATCAAAGCTTCTCATCTTAGGCTCTGGAGCAGACTCATCTAAGAGTAAAGAGCCGTCACGCTGAGCAAGCTTAGCTAAAGCTGCAGCTAAGATTTCTGGCTCAATTGCATCATCAGTGAGTAAGTCAGAAATAACCTCTAAGTAATCCTCTAAACCACCTGCATCGATGGTCTCTAAGATCTGATTGCGGAAGTTCTCTAAACGACGCTTGTTAACATCGGCCACAGTAGGCATACGCATTGGCTCAATGCGCTGACGGGTAACACGCTCGATCTGACGCAGAGCACGACGCTCACGTGGGGAGACGAATAAGATAGCCTCACCGGTACGACCAGCACGGCCGGTACGGCCAATACGGTGTACATAAGACTCAGCATCGTATGGAATGTCATAGTTGAATACGTGGGTAATACGATCAACATCCAGACCACGAGCAGCCACGTCAGTTGCAATGATGATGTCTAAAGAGCCCTTCTTTAAGCGCTCAACAATCTTCTCACGCTGACGTTGAGGGATATCACCGTGTAAAGCTGCACAAGCTAAGCCACGGCCAGCAAGCTTGTTAGCCACATCTTCAGCATCGGTCTTAGTGCGCACAAATACCAGTACTGCCTCATATGGCTCAACCTCGAGCATACGAGTCATAGCATCGATCTTGTGAACACCAGATACTACCCAGTAACGCTGACGAACAGTAGTTGCTGTGGTGGTGTGAGACTCAATACGAACCTCCTCAGGGTCTACTAAGTGAGCCTTAGCAATACGACGGATTACAGGAGGCATGGTAGCTGAGAATAAGGCAGTCTGATGATCGCTTGGAACCTGATCTAAGATCCAATCAACATCATCAATAAAACCCATGCGCAGCATTTCGTCAGCTTCATCGATCACCACATAGCGCAGCTCGCTAAAGTCTAAGCGGCCCTTTTCAATGAGATCAATTAAACGACCTGGGGTAGCAACAACAACTTGTGCACCGTGACGCAGTGAGCGGATCTGGTTTTCATATGAAGCGCCACCATAAATTGGAGCAACACGGAAACCATCAATAAAGTGGGCAAAACGAGAGAATGACTCTGCAACCTGCAGAGCAAGCTCACGAGTAGGCTCTAAGATCAGCGCAAAGATATTCTTTTGACGCTTAGGTAACTTGGATAAAATTGGCAGAGCAAAAGCAGCAGTCTTACCTGTACCAGTCTGAGCCTGGCCGATCATGTCACGGCCATTCATAACTACAGGAATAGAGCGCAGCTGAATTGGAGTTGGCTGCTCAAAGCCTTCGTGCTTAATGGCCTTGAGTACTTCTTCGCTTAACTCAAGGCTATCAAAAGTGATGATTGGCTCTTCTTCATCTGAGATCTTAAAGGCAGAGTCCTCGTCAGTACTCTCAGTAGCATCTGCATCTACAGACTCGTTAGCTTCCTGAGCAGCTTCATCAGATAAGTCATCTTCAGAAACTGACTCATCATTTTGAGCATACTCATCGCTCTGAGTACCCTCATCGTAGTAATCATCTGCCTGAGCTGACTCATTTGAGTACTCATCTGACTCATCAGAGTCATACTCGGTGTCATACTCAGAGTCTTCTTGGCTTGTCTCCTCTTCATCATAAGAGGTATTGCCTAAAGCAGAAGCCCATGGCTGTGGGATGCTCTTAGAGCTAGGGGCTGCATTATCCTCATCCTCTAACTCTGTATATTCGTTGTCATCACCCTCGTCGCCATCAAGAAGTAATGAAGTATCAGCACCATTGGATACAGCTACAGCAGACTTGTGCTTAGTGTAAACCTTGATCTCTACATCACCGTCATGAGAATCAGTTTGCTCAACGGCTTCTTGATTTTCTGCGCCTTCAATTTCGCGGTCATCATCAACGAGATTATTGTGTAAATCAGACATGATTTTTACCCTTGAAAGTACGCAAGCACTAAACAAATAGCAGTACTAACGCACATCACATACCTAGATCTACCTCAATGAAGAGTAACTTAATGAATCTGGGAACACACTTGAAACTATCTAACAAGATAACAATAAGACAAACATTAAAGCTCACAACACTATGAACAGCATAAAGCTGCCAAATACCATGCGCAAACGAACCTACCGCGCTCATTCTGCGCTGCTTTAAAATTGCTTTTGATTTTAATGACCCGACTCTTACTTCCCACACCGAGGGTAGATTTTCACCAGCCTATTGCGTGCCCCCTAATCTTTTAAGAACCAAAAGGCTCTTTAAAACTCAATTGCACCAGCCAATAGGCCCAACTATCGAGCAGCTTACTTGCCATTAACGTTGTTTGGTTTGTAACTGCTATCTTCCCGAAAACTATCTAAATCACGTGCTTATTCTTGTGAAGCACTCACTATCGGAAAAGCGCACTTAAGCGCACATAATTGTGTGCTTGTATTATACATACAAGAAATCAAGATTTTAGCTTTTTGCAACATTTTTCTTACATCTGACCACAGATAGCGCCTCAAGCTCCATAAAATCAGGATTGTTTAGCCTTTTGCACTATATTGTTTAGTTTGCACCAAGGCTAAATGCAGCGCCAAACCATCACACTGCAGCAATGCTTAAGCTTTGAAGACATGGCAAAATGCAGCGCCAAACCATCACACTTCAGCCATGCTTAAGCTTTGAAGACATGGCAAAATGCAGCGCCAAACCATCACACTTCAGCCATGCTTAAGCTTTGAAGATATAGCAGAGCAATTAACAGATAAAAGTCCAAAGCACTATTAGCAAAAGACCAAATAGAGATCTTAGTTGGCACTCGTCATGGCAACATCGGAATCCTGGAAGTCATCTTCATAGAACTCACCGATCTCGTCAGACTCGCCACGACTGTAGAAAAGAGTACTAATGAGTGATTCAGCCTGTGCAGTAACCGCCACGCCTTTTACAAACTCAGCTCGCCAAGACTCCATACGGCCACGCTTAACTAAGTTTGATGCATATGTTGACAGACTATCGTAGTAGCTTAGCCACAATTCATTTAAGCGCTTTAAGGAACGTGCATCTTCACCTGATACCTCGGCTACGGTAGCAACAGTTTTTCTAAAGTCACTATCATAGCTATCGAAGTACTTATCCGCCTCGTAGGCACAGATATCACTGTCGCGACTAGAGATACACTTTCTAAGTAAGAAGTAGTCACCAAAGCCGTAGTTTTTGAACATGGAAAGCATGGTGATACCAATACCAGTTCTAATATGCTCACCTGTAGTGTATTGCTCGCTTTGATGATAGAACTTCGAGCTCGTCCAAGCTTTAGAAAAAGACTCCCAAGTGCTTAATACTTGTTGATAGTCTTCGTTTACATAGCCAATGCTGCGCAAATCAGAGGAAATGCCTCTAATGCAGTCATCGCTAGCGTAAAAGAACTCATCACCATCTGAACCTTCAAATATGGCGCACTTTTTCTCAAGCGGCTCATGGGTAGTAGTCTTGCCTTTGCTACCTTGTACAAAGGAGTACTCAGGACGCAGGTGTAATGAGTCTGGATATCCTGCTAAACGCCAAAAACGCATTAACATCTGACGATAGAGCACAGGTCGCAGTGCTTGGGCCTTTGAGATCGGCGGTAGCGCTAAAGAGAGATCTTGGTAGAACTGATTCCACGATCTTAAAGCCTCTTTAGCATTACGCTTTGGAGATACAAAACCGGTTAAACGGCGATTAAGCACCGATGAGTACTTGATGGTCTCAAGCTCATAGCGATTATCCATAGCGTAGATGAAGGTCGATGGATCATCACTTAACTTAAGAATGTCGTAATAGCTCTGAGGATACTGTGTAATCTTGGTATCACTAAACAAAGAGAATAAGGTCAAGTAATAATCATATTCATCAATAGTGATATCAGGGCTCTTAAAATCCATGCGAGCGGTATCTGACAAAACTGTATTCCACAGCATCAAATAACGCTGATATGGTCCAGTAGGATCTCTAAATAAGCTTGGTAAGAATGAAAGTGCATCCTTACCCTGCTCTTCATAAACAGTGTCCAGAGCATGCTTGCACTTGTCACTTAAGACAAATGACGGCATATCATCTTGCATATGTATGGTGCTAACTAAACCGTTGACCATATTGTCTACATGCCCAGCTCTCTTTACACCATTAGAACTTGCGCCTGCAGAATTAGCATTTGCAGAGTTAGCGCTTGTAGAACTAGCGCTTGCTGACTTGGCACTTGCGGAATTAGCACCTGCAGAACTAGCGCTTGTAGAGTTAGCGCTTGTAGAGTTGGCACCAGTGCTTGATGAGGTAGCAATTGAGGTAGTGGCATCTGAGCGGCGTGCGCTGCGGTTAACTGCGTTTAAATTTGAATGTGGATGCTTTAGGCACACACTGTCTACATCGATATAGCGTGCCTTAATCTCTGGGGCGCTAGGAACAATATCAGGATTCCAATTAGGATCTACCCAGCGGCGATCTGAATCACTTTGCTCTATAACGTTTAGACCGTTTTTCTTGGCCTGCTCAATGAGGCTTAGTCTATCTAGTGAGCTATCTGAAGAATGAAGATCTTTGTGGTTAAAGCCACCACGAGGCCAAAGAATGCCAGAGATGAGAGGGCGACTTATGGTGAAGTTTTGTTGCTCTTCTAAAATTGCACATGATTTAGCGATCTCGGATAGAACCACATTGGCTCTATCCATAGGAAATACTAACTCTTGTGGGATGCTCAGATACTTTGCATCATCCTCTTTGAAGCTCATGGTAAAGGTGGGACTATCAGGTAGTGTAATCAAAAATGATGTACCTACTTGAAACTCCATGGAGTTACCAATGATCTCAGCGTACACATTAGTAGAAGTGCCATCTACATTTAGCTTTACTGGAATTATTCCCGATGCCTTGTTGGTATTAGGAATAAGTACGCTCATTCGATATGGAGTAGGCTGATTTTGAGAGCACAGCACTACCTGTAGCTGAATCTTTTCTTGAGCGTTAACAAAAGCTGCTACTTCTGATCCACCGTGAGCATAATCAAGTCGTCCAGCTTCCCAGCTGTTTGCAGGCCAGGCGGACACAGCTGCAATTGCATGAGGGCTAATCAGTGCGCATGATAAAAGAGCAGCACCAATAGCACAGCCTTTTTTATAAGTCACAACGCTAGCTGCACAATGTGCAACTTGCGCTGCTAAATAGGCTGCCCATCTGCCGCGAACAAGTGTATTTAAGGACTTGTGTAAGCGCATCATAACAACTTAATTAACCGCTCTTTTCATTTAGCTAAGCATATTACAAGAAGGACTATCTCGTACACATAACATTATGCATCACGACAAATAGCCGTCACTTAGCAACATACGCAGAGCTTCATGCACCTAAGATACCAAGTACATGCTTTAATCAGAATAAGCGCTAAAATCGCATGAGATGCAGCATTTTGGAGCGCACTTATAAATCTAGAATGATTGTTTAAAATGCCTAGCAGGAGCAATCAACAACAATAAAGCGTTATTTGGTGGGAATATTGAAAGGAGCAGTTAGCAGCAATAAAGAGTTATTTTGAGGGAATATTGAGAGGAGCAGTTAACAGCAAGTTAACGCCAAGATTGCGACGCGAACAAAATAAGCTTAAATGTATTTAGAGCGCCGCAAGCTTTGGCAAGATAAATGGTCTTTGATTAATCTAGCTTGTTGAGTGAAGCTGCTAATGCTTGCAGAGTTACTTGCTTAGTCTTTGTGGCCTTAGCTCTGTCAAATGAAACTACGATGGAGTATAAAAGCTCACAGACATGGATTTGAGCAGCAATAGTTGCAGCACTATCACCTTGTAATGAGCCTTCTTCGTTACCATTGAAGATTACGTAGTCAGCATACTCAACGATCTTGCTCACTGGATTATTAGTCACAGCTACACACAGAGCACCAGTGGCCTTAGCAATTTTAAAAGCATGCACAGTCTCATAACTGCTACCACGCTGAGACACTGCAATAACAACATCACTAGGACCTAGCATGGCTAATGATGTATACATAAAGTGACTCATGAGCTCTGAGTTAGCATCAATACCAATACGGCAGAGTTTATTCTTTAAGAATAAGGCGCTCAGACTAGAGTTACCTACGCCAACGATAAAGACTTTACGTGCTTTAAACACAGCCTCAGCGACTTTATGGAGTACTTTCTCATCGATATTGTGAATGTTTTCACCAAGAGAACGCTGCATAGCTAACTTAAGTTTCTTAGCCATTACAACTGCGTCATCGCCATCAACAATGTTAGAGTCAAGAATCTGCTCTTCTTCTTGCTGACCTTTACCTGCGATCTCTTTGACGAGTTCTAATTGAAACTCTTTAAAGCCAGGGTATTTGAGTGTCTTGGCAAGACGCACTACTGTAGCCTCTCCTACTTCTGCAGCAGTAGCGATCTCGGTAATACTCTTTACGATGATCTCATCTGGGCTATTGAGGATATATGTAGTTAGACGTCGTAATGCTAATGGCAGATCATTTTCAATGGCTCTTAAAGTGATGAGGATCTTGCCACTTACGCAACTAGGGATATTAAGTTTGCCCATAATGTTGACCTTATTCATAACGCATTCGTCAACACATTAGCTAAGTATATGTTCTGAGCTTGTAATAATTAGTTATCAAGCTATCCCCATCTAATGACATGCATTTAGATAGGTTTTACAAACACATTCACTTCATGCTGAATGCTCTTACTTAGCTACTGTTATTGGTCTTAAAGGAAGTAAGATCAAATAGCTACTTGTACGTGCGGCCAATACTTAATCACAATGACAGATAAGACATCTGTACTTATAAAGCTCACACGACACCCACAAAACATCCTGTAACATCTTGAGTTTTAAGCAATATAGAAAATAGCAAAGTACAGCTAGCGCCTTTGCCATCAAAAAACAAACTCTACCTTTAAATCGCTCTGTGCATGGATATGTGCAAAGGAGCATGAGCTCGTGCCAAAAGTATATAAGTATCCTTATAGCCATGAATAAAAAGTGCATTTGACTTTAGTAAATATGCCACGGCTTAACTTATAACAGCACGCTTTTGCGAAGGTATAAGTGGATGAGTACAGTGTTATGGTAAAGAAGAATTGTAATGACCAAATGCAAGTAGGAGCTAAAAGCGTTGCTTATATAAAGAGTAACGAGCTGAAGCTTGCTATATGTGTGTATGAATTCTTATTTACGCTGAGACAAGCCATCTTAAAAACCAATAAAAGTTCTAACTAAGCCCATCTCATTGTTACTTGCAAGCTCTATATAGGCATTAACAGTTAAATCATCCATTAGTTGATAACTGGCCTGAACAGATAACACGAGAGCTTGTATAAAAGCAGTTTTAATCTCAAGACAATATCTTGAGATAACAAACTATCCGTATTCAGTATAGCAAAGTTGCACTAGAGTCTATATTTCTACACAGCACTATTTACTATAAAGATGCGAAAGAATTATCCTAAGTCTTCGCCATAATCTACATGTACAAAACTGCAAAAGTGGGGATGACATAACTCCACTTTCTACTAACCGTTTGCACATGGCTCTAAGGCAATACAAATGTAAAGTTGTACACAAAACATATCTGTAAATATGGAGAAAACTTTCATCTTTACATACATGTTAACTGCAAAACTTTTGCGACTCAATAATCAAAAGTGCAATTTTCATAAATGTGGAGGAAATTTTCAGAATTGTGGAGGAAATTTTCAGCAGCTTCACAATTTTAACTATGCCCAAAGCTGACCTTATAACCATCAGAGCATAACGATAAAAACGGCTTTTTGATACGGCAAAGGAAGTTCAATGGCTTGAGTTAGCGACAAGGGGCCTTATCCTTGCCTGTTACTCTGTCAATTGTTATACAAGCGTGGTTCGGCGAGTAAAAGTTCACCAATCCATATCTATGAAAAAACGGGTGAGCTTTACAAAATTAAACATCTTGCTTTACATAGATATGTAGACTTTTTATGGAATCAAGATGAAATAAGACCTCATCTGTACACTCAAAGGCTTTACACGGTAGCGTACAAGTTTTGTGTAAAACTCTGATCCAAATAGCATATATATGCGAATATTTTTCACTGCGTGATGTAGATCTCAATTTCATGAAGATCCATTTGTGAAAAAAAATTCTTTGTTTATCATTGAATGTGAAATTTTACTCCACATGAGTACTTTTGACGTAGCTTACACAAAGCCCACTTATCTATCCCAAACTTCTGGTCAATGTGCAAGATACTGAGGAAAGCTTAGTCGGAGTCAAAAAATTCTTTAGGAGTTATTGTTTATGTCTTTTAATTTGAAGCAATTAGCTGTTGCTGCAGCATTAGGTACCATGGTTTCCTCTTCAGCTTTCGCAGCTGCTCTTCCTGACACCCCAGTTCCATTCAAGTCTGGCGCTGGCGCAATGAACGATGGCGTTATCTACATTGGTTTAGGTACTGCTGGTCAGGACTGGTTCAAGCTCGACACCAAGGCTAAGTCACCTAAGTGGGAAGCTATCGCTAAGTTCCCTGAGGCTGCTCGTGATCAGGCTCAAGCCGTTGCTTTAAACGGAAAGATCTACGTGCTCGGTGGTGTAGGTAAGATCAAGTCTGACCTTACCTCAGTATCAAACGAAGTTTTTGAATACGATCCAAAGAAGAACACCTGGACCAAGGTATTAACCCGTTCCCCAATCGGTCTGACTGGCCACACTGTTGTAACTAACGACGGCAAGACTGCTTTAGTTGTTGGTTCCGTAAACAAGGAAATCTTTGACGGTTTCTTCTATGACCTGTCAGTTGCTGCTAAGGATCCTGCTCTTAACGCTAAGGTTAACAAGGATTACATCAGCAAGCCAGTTGAGGACTACCTCTTCAACAACACCGTTTTACAGTACAACCCAGCTGAGAATCAGTGGTACGTATTAGGCGATCTGCCAAGCTTCGGTACCGCAGGTTCTGCAGTAGCTGTTGATCCTAAGGACAAGAGCGTAATGGTTGTATCCGGTGAGAAGAAGCCTGGTTTACGTACTGCAAACAACACCAAGTTCACCTTAGACGGCCGCACCATGAAGGCTGAAAGAGCCCCTGACTTAGTCCCAGCTGCTGGTGACAAGGTTCAAGAGGGTGTTGCTGGTGCATTTGCTGGTTACTCCAACGGTACTTTAGTTGTTGTTGGTGGCGCTAACTTCCCAGGCGCAACTGAGAACTACGCTAAGGGCAAGTTCTTCTCTCACGAAGGCTGCACCAAGACTTGGCGTGACGACATCTACACCTTTGCTGACGGCAAGTGGAGCTATGCAGGCGATTTAGCTACTCCATTAGCTTACGGCGTAACCATTCAGAACGGCGACGAAATCATCTTAATCGGTGGTGAGACCTCCGGTGGCGTTGCTACCTCTGATGTTATTACCGTATCCGTAAAGGACGGCAAGGTAGTTACCGAATAATTCTGTTTTCTTTAATGAGCTGTAAAGCTCGCCAAAGTCAGGCTCATTTTTCTGTTTAGAGCCTGACTTAATCCTTAAACGTTTAGGACTTAATATGCGCTTATCTAAAATTGCTTTAGGTTTAGGTTTTGCCTTAGCCGCTGCTACTGTTGCTAACACTGCTTCTGCTGCAAAGTTCACCATCGACTACCGTCATGAGCTCCGCAGCGAGTACTCCGAGAACTTCGATCGTATCTGCTTAATCGGTGCTTTCGAGAACGGCGTTGGCTTCTATGTTGATTCTTCTTTCAAGTCTGGCTCTGAGCGTCCAGGCAACCCAGAGTACGAAGAGGGTCAGTGGGGCGACTTCGTAACTAACGCTACTGAGATGTCCTTATGGTGGGGCTACAAGGTTGCTGGTACTGGCTTTACCATCACCCCAGGTATCATCACTGAGTCTGTAAGCAACCAGACCGCTTACAAGCCATACTTACGTTTACAGTACAACACTGACTTCGGTTTATGGTTTGCTGTTCGTCCACGTTACGACTATGCACGTAACGACGACACCAAAGGTGATTTCCACACCTACCGTATTGATGCATGGGTTGGCTACAACCATGGCAACTTCGGCATCAACTACAACTACACCTACATGAAGGCTGCTTCAAGCGATAAGAACAACGGTCGTGGCCCTATGTTCGACAACGACTGGAACAACTACGAGCAGAACATCGCTATGAACTACCGTATGGGTCAGTGGAATCCATACATCGAGTTCGGTGATATGGCTGTATCTGGCACCACTGACGACCGTCAGCTCCGTGTTCGTGCTGGTATCCAGTACACCTTCTAAGATTACTTCAGAAGACTACTTCTCCTTTTTTAGGGATAAACACAACACACCAAAGCGATGTTTAAAGCTTACTAATTTAGATATCGCTTTAACCTGCAGGAGCAATCCTGCAGGGCTTAGAGTGGTTAAAAACATGTTCACCCGTATCGCAAAGATACACCGATCCCCTGGTGAACATCTTTTTAACTGTTCAAAGACACTGAAGCAGCTGAGCTTTTAGTGCAAGTACATGGAAATCCATTCTTGTTTACTTTGAGCGCTGGCAGTGACAGTTAAGACTACATATCAAGGACTTAAAGCGAAGGTCCTTTGCGTACTTAAAGCGAATGTCAGTACGCTAGAAATCTGAGGTTTAATCATGCTTTTCGAACAATTCAAGAACAAACTCATCATTTCTTGTCAAGCTTTACCAGACGAGCCTCTGCACAGCCCATTCATCATGGGTCGTATGGCTCTTGCTGCAAAGCAGGTCGGAGCTGTTGCCATCAGATGCCAGTCAGTAGATGACATTGTTGAGATTAAGAAAGTTACTGGTCTTCCAGTTATCGGCTTAATCAAGCAGAACTACGACGATTCAGATATTTACATCACCCCAACTAAGGACGAAGTTCAGGCTCTGTTAGACATTGGCTGTGAGGTTATCGCCTTAGACGCAACTTTACGTAAGCGCCCACACGACGAGAAGCTTGAAGATCTCGTTAAGATGATTCGTGACGGCGGCGCATTAAGCCTTGCTGACATCTCCAGCTACGAAGAGGGTATCAACGCAGAGAAGATTGGCTTTGACGCTATCTCCACTACTCTCTCAGGCTACACCCCATACACTCCTAAGTTAGTCGGCCCAGATTTAGGCTTGGTTGCTCGCTTAGTTGCTGATACTAAGATTCCAGTTTTTGCAGAAGGTCGTATCAATACTCCAGATGACCTGCGCAGAGCTTACGAAGTTGGTGCTTACGGCGCTATCGTTGGTTCAGCTATCACTCGCCCACAGGTTGTTGGCAAGTGGTTCATCGATGCACTTCCTGCAGGCTAAAACGAACTACACTTACGCGCCCAAGGCCGTTTAGCTAGATAAGCTAGCAACAAGATAATGTGAAGGCCTAAGCGCGAATTTATCCAGTTTCTGCTGTAAGTGGCTCTCAGAGCAGGCTTACACAAGAATTTAACATTCGGAGAATCTAAAATGGCATTCAAGAAGATTGGCGGTATCTACTCTGCTCTCTTAACCTCTTTCGACAAGAACGGCGACATCAACGAGAAGGGCATTCGTCAGTTAGTTCGTCACAACATCGACGTTTGCAAGGTTGACGGTTTATATGTTGGCGGTTCTACTGGTGAGAACTTCTTACTGAGCACCGCTGAGAAAGAGCAGATCTTCAAGATCGTTAAGGACGAGGCCAAGGATCAGTGCCAGTTAATCGCTCAGGTTGGCTCTTTAAACATTAAGGAGTCTGTTGAGCTCGCTAAGCTGGCTACCGACTTAGGCTACGACTCTTTATCTGCCGTAACTCCTTTCTACTACAAGTTCTCTTTCAACGAGATCAAGGACTACTACAACACCATTACCAAGGATGTTGACAATCAGATGGTTGTTTACTTCATTCCTTTCTTAACTGGTGTAAACATCTCTGTAGATCAGTTCAAGGAGCTCTTCGAGAACGAGAAGATCACTGGTGTTAAGTTCACCGCTGGCGACTTCTACTTATTAGAGCGTTTCCGCAAGGCATTCCCAGATAAGGTTCTCTTCGCTGGCTTCGACGAGATGATGTTACCTGCTACTGTTTTAGGTGTTGACGGTGCTATCGGTTCTACCTTCAACTTAAACGGCGTACGTGCTCGTGAGATCTTCGAGTCCGCACGTTCTGGCAACATCGCTAAGGCTTTAGAAGTTCAGCACGTAACCAACGACTTCATCTCTGACGTATTAGCTAACGGCTTATACGGCACCTTAAAGATTGGTCTCCAGGAGGCTGGTGTTGAGGCTGGCTACTGCCGTAAGCCAATGGGCGACTACTCTGATGAGATGATTGCTCGCGCTAAGGAAATCTACCACAAGTATTTCTAAGCGAATAAAAGAGTAAGCGCAGGCAAGTCTATTGCCATGATGGGGTAGCTTCGGATAGCTAACACAAGCTTTCTTTCCTGCCCCACTTTAATGGTTAAATTTTAGCCATTAAACACGGTATCAGATACGACAGCATTGATTGTTGCACGTCTGATGCTATGAGTGATTAACACTCCCTAAGAGCTTAAATGCTCCAGATTTAAAGCTGCAGCGCAAGCTACAGCGCATGTGTGATACCACTACTATTCTTTTGAACAGTACCAAATCATACGGGGCTACCCTACCATGAAGTTGGTATTACGCATTCCGAACCACACACACCAAAGCTCCTTAAGATTCCGTTTTAGCAAATGATAGTGCTCTTAGCACTGTAGATGAGATAAAACTGAGGAACTTGGGGAGCACCTTTGTGTCTGTGATTTTTTATTTTCAATTCATGTTAAAAGGGACATTGGGAAGCACAAAGCCTCTCTAGTTCCCTCCATGCTCTAGAATAATCAGTGTCTTCTTGGAAGATTATTTGAGGTTTTGTTTATGTTAGAAGAGCTTCACGGTTTTACCTGGATTGATACCACCGTGCTCGTCGTCTATATGATTGGCGTGTTACTCGCTGGTATCTACTTCTCTAAGAAAGAGATGAAAGGCAAGGAATTCTTTAAGGGTGACGGCTCAGTACCTTGGTGGGTAACCTGCGTATCCATCTTCGCAACCTTACTTTCCCCAATTTCCTTCTTAGCCTTAGCAGGTAACTCCTACGGCGGTACTTGGATGCTGTGGTTCGCTCAGCTGGGTATGATCATCGCTATCCCTCTGACCATCCGCTTCTTCCTCCCTGTTTACGCTAAGTTAGACATCGATACTGCTTACCACTATTTAGAGATCCGCTTCCAGTCACCAGCTCTGCGCGTATTAGGTGCTGTGATGTTCGTTCTCTTCCAGTTAGGCCGTATGTCCATCGTTATGTACTTACCATGCGTTGCATTAGCAAGCTTAACTGACATCAACGTTGATGTTCTGATTATCGCTATGGGTGCTATCGCTATTGTGTACTCATACACTGGTGGTCTTAAGGCAGTTTTATGGACTGACTTCATCCAGGGCGTTATCTTAATCGGTGGTATTACCCTCACTCTCTTCTACATCATCTACAAGTTAGACAACGGCATTGCAGACGTAACTGCTTCCTTAACCACTGGTGGTCGTTTCTTAGCTGACGGTGAGAAGTGGGTTGACTGGTCAAACCTCTTAGGTACCTCAGTACTCGTAACCTTAGTTGGTGGTGGTTTATCAACATTCTGTTCATACGTTTCTTCACAGGACGTTGTACAGCGTTTCACCACTACTACTGATGTTAAGCAGCTCAACAAGATGACTATCGGTAACGGTATTCTCTCTATCTTCTGCGCATCTGTATTCTACATGGTTGGTACCGCTCTGTACCTCTACTACAACCAGAACCCAGAAGAGATCACCGATCTGTTCCGTCACTCACAGGATAAGGTATTCGCTTACTTCTTAACCTATGAGCTCCCAGTAGGTATCACTGGTATCATCTTAGCTGCTCTGTATGCCGCTTCACAGTCAACCCTTTCAACTGGTATTAACTCTGTTGCTACCTCTTGGGTTATGGACATCCAGACTAAGATTACCCCTAACATGTCCTACGAGCGTCAGACCAAGATTGCTCAGTACATCTCTCTGGCAATCGGTATCTTCGCAATCTTAGTTGCTATGTACTTAGCACGTCTTGATGTGAAGTCCGCTTATGAGCTCTTCAACTCATTCTTAGGTCAGGCCTTAGGTGCATTAGCTGGTGTATTCGTATTAGGCGCTTTCACCCGCAAGACCACTGCTTTAGGTGCTTTCATCGGCTTCGTTGCAGCAACCGCTATCGTGTTCTACTGCAAGTACAACGTACCTTCAATCTCATTCTGGATGTACGCTTTCATCGCCATGGCTGTTACCTTAATCGTTGGTATCATCGTATCTGTAATTCAGGCCAAGGCTACTGGCAAAGAGTTCGTTGCTCCAGAAGGTTCAACCTACTTAACTGCTAAGAACTAATCTTTAAGATCAAAACTGAGCATGATTTGAGGCTCATTAAATAAGCCTCAAATCTCACAGGCTCCGTTAAAAAACCTAAAAAGCAGGGCCTCGCCCTGCTTTTTTTGTTGGTACATAAGTTAAAACTCAGACAGGAAATACTCATGCAACAGGATCTCTATGTGCTCATTGATATTGGCGGCACAGCAATTAAGAGCGGCGTTGCCACCCTCGATGGTACTTTACTTGAGCGTAATGAAATGCCTACTGAGGCAAAGCCAACTGAGGCTCAGCTCGAGGCAGCTAAACAAAGTGGCACCGAGATTGATTTAAGCAAGTTTGGTGGTCCTGGCATTGTCAGCAAAGTAAAGAAGATTACCGCTGCTGCTTTAGAAAAGTATGGCGCTCAGATTAAGGGTGTAAGTATCTCAACAGCTGGTATGGTCGACCCTGATCAAGGTAAGCTTGTTTATGCTCTGCCTGATGCTATCCCTGATTACACTGGCGTTAACTTCAAAGAAATCGTAACTGGTGAGTTCTCACTGCCTTGCGAGGTTGAAAATGATGTTAACTGCGCTGCTTTAGGCGAGATGTGGTTAGGTGCTGGTCGCGGCTGCCATAGCGTATTTTGCATGACCATTGGCACCTCTATCGGTGGCGCAATGATCTGCAATGGTAAGCTAATTTCTGGTGCTTCAAATAGTGCTGGAGAAATTGCTTACATGCGCGTTCCAGGCGGCATGTTACACTCCCTAGCCTCTACTACTTATTTAGTTAAGTACTACGCTCAGCTTCGTGGTGAGAGTGTCGATCAGGTTAATGGTATTCGTATCTTCAACGAGGCTGAATCTGGTGATGAAGTTGCCATCAAGGCTATCGATGAACTTATCGAGCACCTAACTGATGGTATTACCAATGTAGTTTCCGTACAAAACCCACAGGCCGTAATCTTAGGCGGTGGCATCATGGCTCGTGAAGACTACTTACGTCCACGCATTGAGGCTGCACTTAAAGAGAAGCTCCGTGAGATCGTATTCCGCGCTACTCGTATCGAGTTTGCCAAGCTGCGTAATGATGCTGGTATGCTCGGTGGCTTCTACCACTTCAAGCAACGCCGTGGCCTGATGTAATCATCTACAGCATTTAATTTATACCCAAGCAAAAGGCGCTATCCAATGGGATGCGCCTTTTTTGTTGTTTTTTGTAACTATGCTGTGGCCAAGAAAAAAGGCGCATCCCATTGGATAGCGCCTTTTTAATTCCACACACCGAAACATCCACAATCTAACTAATTATTAAGGCCTTGTTAGGCAGTAAACTTATGTTAGATAAGTTATTTTCTTTTAGCTAATTGTTGGATGTATTAGTCAAAAATTACTTAACAGCAACCTTAACCACTACCTTAACCACGTCAACAGGCTGGCCCTGGTAAGCGATACGTGGCTGGTGAGCCTCCTCAGGAGGAACAATAGCGAACTGGCCTTTCTGTAAGGTAACAGAAGTGTACTTCTCTGGAGTTGAGAGGTAGACCATGTCGTTTGCTGGATCTTCTTCAGTAACCTGAAGGTCGCTGCGCATGCATACGTTGAAAGACTCAACACCCTGAGCTAAGTACTGAATGTCGAAGTAGTCGTTGTGGGCCTCGAAGCGGATTGCCTCAAAAGGAACGGTGGTGTAACGCTGAACGAGAGCAAAAGCACCCTCGCAAATGTCGTAACGGCCGTTCTCGAGCTTGGTAGCGTCGTTGTTCTTGAGCCACTCGATGCTCTTGGCAAATTTCTCTTCAAGGTAGTTGTACTTAGTAGCAAGCTCAAGGGAAGTAGCTAACATAAAATGCTCCTGTGACAGCGTGTGTAACGAGGGAAAAATCACCCTCTGACATACTAGTTATTGTACTACTAATTGCTGTCGTTAGGCCCATTTGAGGCAAGCTTTTTTTTTGCTTAAATCCCTTATCAAATCTAGATTTGTGAGGCAATTTACATCTAATTGTGTGGATAAAAAAAAAGGCCCAGTGCAAAAGCATCTGGGCCTTTTTTAATCGTTAGCTATCAAGCTAACAGTGCGTTATTAACCGCCGAAGTTATCGAACAGGATGTTCTCGTCTTCAACGCCTAATGAGTGAAGCATGTCTACGCAAGACTTGGTCATCATTGGAGGGCCGCACATGTAGAACTCACAGTCCTCAGGGCTCTTGTGGTTCTTTAAGTAGTTCTCATAGAGAACATTGTGAATAAAGCCAGTTAAGCCAGTCCAGTTATCCTCTGGCAGAGGCTCAGATAAAGCTAAGTGCCAGGTGAAGTTTGGATGTTCCTTTGCCAGCTGATCGAACTCGTCTACGTAGAAAGCTTCCTTCATGGAACGAGCACCGTACCAGAAAGAAATGCGACGCTTAGAGTTAAGACGCTTGAGCTGGTCAAAGATGTGTGAACGCATTGGGGCCATACCGGCACCACCACCGATGAATACCATCTCATTGTCGGTCTCACGAGCGAAGAACTCACCGAATGGACCAGAGATAGTAACCTTATCACCAGGCTTTAAGCTCCAAATGTATGAAGACATGATGCCAGGTGGCAGTTCCTTAAGCTGACGGAGAGGTGGGGTAGCAATACGCACGTTAAGCATAATGAGACCCTTCTCGTCAGGATAGTTAGCCATGGAGTAAGCACGGATAGAAGGCTCATCAACCTTTGAAACCAGGTCAAATAAACCAAAGTGCTCCCAATCTGCACGGTACTGCTCTGGGATATCAAAATCCTTGTAGTAAACAGTGTGTGCAGGGGCTTCAATCTGAATGTAACCACCAGCGCGGAATGGAACTTCCTCGCCCTCAGGAACCTTCAGACGGAACTCCTTAATAAAGGTTGCTACGTTATCGTTAGAGATAACTTCACACTCCCACTTCTTAACGCCGAAGATCTCAGCAGGCAGCTCTAACTCGCAGTCACCCTTAACAGTAACCTGACAAGCTAAACGCCAGCCTTCACGGATCTCACGCTTGGTGAAGTGAGAATACTCGATAGGTAATACGTCACCGCCGCCTTTAACGACCTTGACCTTACACTGACCGCAAGCACCACGGCCACCGCAAGCTGAAGAAACGAAGATACCCTTGTCGGATAAGTCGTTTAACAGCTTGGTACCAGCAGGACACTTGAAGCCTAAAGATGGATCACCGTTAACACCAATGGTGATGTCACCGGAGTTCACTAAGAAGCGCTTTGCTACGAGGATGAGTGCTACGAGAATAGCAACTACAACCACGAACATAAAAACGCCCGATACGATTGTAAACATGTATCCCCCTTAGAGCGAAATGCCTGAGAATGACATGAAGCCGATAGCCATCAGACCAGAGGTGATGAATACCAGACCCAAGCCACGCATACCATCAGGAGCGTTAGAGTACTTTAAGCGCTCACGAATTGCAGATAAGAGCACCAGTGCCATGGCCCAAGAGGTACCGGAACCGAATGCATATACTACAGACTCAGTGAAGTTGTACTCACGCTGAACCATGAAGGAAACACCTGCAAAGATAACGCAGTTTACAGTGATCAGAGGTAAGAAAATACCTAAGGCGCTGTAAAGAGAAGGTACAAACTTGTCGAGGAACATCTCGAGTACTTGTACTAAAGCTGCGATAACACCAATGTAGGTGATGAAGCTTAAGAAGGAAAGGTCAAGACCAACAACTAAAGCATCAGGCTTTAAGATGTAAGCATTAACCAGGTTGTTTACTGGAACAGCCAGCATCTGCACCATGATAACAGCAGCACCTAAGCCTGCAGAGGTGGTAACCTTCTTGGACACAGCCAAGAAAGTACACATACCTAAGAAGAAGGCCAGAGCCATGTTCTCGATGAAGATACTCTTTACTAAAAGAGAAAGGTAATGTTCAACCATGATTAGTAATCCTGCTTATGGGTGTCATACTCAGGTTGCTCAACCAGATCCTTACGGAAGGTCTTGGTCAGCCAAATTAAGAGGCCAACTAAGAAGAAGCCGCAAGGTGGCATTACGAGCAAGCCACATGGTACATACCAACCACCGTTGTTAACGGTTTCGAATAAGGTAATACCGAACCAAGAACCTGAACCGAAGATCTCACGAACAGTGGCGATAATGCATAAAACGAGCATATAGCCTAAGCCGTTACCAATACCGTCTAATAAAGAAGGTAATGGAGGATACTTCAGAGCAAAGCCCTCAGTACGACCCATAACGATACAGTTGGTAATGATCAGACCTACGTAAACTGATAACTGCTTGGACAGGTCATAGGCAAAAGCCTTGAGGATCTGGTCAACCAGGATTACCAGAGAGGCAATAATGGTCATCTGAGCGATAATACGCACAGAGCTAGGAATATAGTTACGAGTAACAGACACGCAGGTGTTTGCAATAGCACAAACGCAAACTACGGACACACCCATAACGAATGCTGTCTTCATGGAAGAAGTAACAGCTAAGGAAGAGCAGATACCCAGAATCTGAATCATCACCGGGTTATTGGCGATGAGCGGATCGAGCAGTACCTCTTTCCAAGATGGAGCCTTTGCTGCATCAGACATTTTTACATTTCTCCCTTGCGTAAGTTCTCAAGGAAAGCCTTGTATGCGTTTTCGAACCAGTAGTTGGCTGCGTTATCTACACCGCGAGCGGTTAAGGTAGCACCAGAGAGGCTGTCAACGTCATAATCCTTGCCTTCACCATTGTGGTCAGGGGTCTTGGTGATGTTGAAACCACGGGAGCCATCCTCACGGGTGAGCTTCTTGTCAAGCCATAAAGCCTGCCAACGTGGGTTATCGATTTCACCACCTAAGCCTGGGGTTTCACCGTGGCTGTAGAAAGTAACAGCCTTAATGGTGTTGCCATCCGGATCAAGTGCTACGTAACCGTAAACAGTTGACCACAGAGCCATGCCATAGAAAGGAAGAATGTAACGTACGGTATTGCCGTTCTCATCCTTAGAAAGGTAGATTGGCATTAACTTAGTACGAGTACGAATGTTAGCAACGTCCTCTTCTGCAGGAATTGCAACATTGAAGTCTGGGTTCTTTGCTAATGACTGGAAGTTGAAGTCAGAAGGAGCGATAGCGCTGTCCTCAACATACTTACCAGTCTCGAGATCAACTAAACGAGCCTCAATGTGCTTTGCATAGGTCTTAGCAACAGAGCCTTCAACCTCAAAGCCAGAAACACGCAGAATGTTGATCTGACGATCGTTAGCAATAGCTGCCTGCTGGAATGGTCCTAAGGCAACCACAGCACTTGATACCACCACAGAGCATACTAAGCAGAATGCGATGATAACAACGAAAGTGCCGAATACGGAGTCTTTATTGAGCTTAAGCACGGGCAAGTCTCCTCTTGATGTTGCGGTTGGTTGCTAAGTAGTCGAACAGTGGTGCCCAGCAGTTAGCAAACAGAATGGCAAGCATCATACCTTCTGGGTAAGCAGGGTTTACGGTACGAATCATAACGACCATAACACCGATTAAGATACCGAATGCCCACTTACCACCAGTAGTGAAGGAAGAAGACACTGGATCGGTAGCCATAAAGACAGCACCGAATGCAAAACCACCTAATACTAAGTGCCAAATGAAGGTCATGGAGAACATCATGTTGGTCTCAGAGCCGATAGCATTGAATAATGAGGAGCAGATGAATGCGCCTACAACAATACCGGCCATGATACGCCATGAAGCGATACCTAAAGCAATGATTACTACAGCACCTAATAAGATCATTAAGGTAGAGCCTTCGCCGATAGAGCCTGGGATGTTACCTAAGAAAGCGTCCATCCAGGTGATCTTCTCGCCTGCGAAGTTGACAAGAGCTGCCTCACCGCCTTCTGCCCACTGAGCAAGTGGGGTAGCGCCTGAGAAGCCATCAACTGGTACCCAGCAGTTGGTGCCGGACATTGATGCAGGGTATGCGAAGAATAAGAAAGCACGACCAGCTAAAGCTGGGTTCATGAAGTTACGACCGGTACCACCGAATACTTCCTTGGCAATAACAACACCGAAGGAAATACCTAAGGCAGCCTGCCACAGTGGGAGTGTTGGAGGAACGATGAGGGCGTAGAGCATGGAGGTAACGAAGAAGCCTTCGTTAATCTCGTGGCGACGAACGATGCAGAATAAAACTTCCCAGAAAGCACCTACAGCGAAAGTAACGAGGTAGATTGGGAGGAAGTAAACAGCACCGATTAAGAGCTTGCTGCATACGCCAGCGTCAGCACCTAATGAACCGCCTAACATCTGCACTAAAGCAAAGTGGTAGTCGTTGCTGAAAAGTGCATAAGAAGTAGCAGCGATTTCAGCGCCATTAGGCATTGTGGCTAAAGCCATCACGGTCTGGCTACCAACGTTGAACCAGCCCCAGAACATTGCAGGAAGTGCTGCAACGAAAACAATAATCATGATGCGCTTTAAATCGATGTAATCGCGCACGTGAGTATTGCCAGTGGTTACCTTACCATTGGTGTAAAGGAAGGTATAAGCGCCTTCGAACAGAGGGTACAGCTTCTCAAAGACGCCGCCCTTCTCGAACATAGGCTCCAGTTTCTTAAAGAGTCCTAACAACACGTTTTAACCCTCCAGCTCGATCTTGGTGAGGCTACGACGTAAGTACTGACCATAGTCATTCTTGCCAGGGCATACATAGGTACATAAAGCTACGTCTTCTTCAGCAAGCTCTAAGCAGCCTAACATCTTAGCCTGGTCAACGTCGTTAATCTCAATAGCACGCATGAGCATGGTAGGCTCCATATCTAATGGGAATACCTTCTCATAGGTGCCGATAGGAACCATGGTACGTGAACCACCATTAACGGCGGTATTGATGATGTACTCAGATGGCTTGATGAATGAAGAGATGTAAGCGTTAGTTACAGTGTGACGCTTAAAGCCTGCACCGAGCCAGCTCTTCATGATGAAGTCGTTTGCTCTGCCTTCCTCTAAAATAGAGATCTGCTGGTGGTAACGGCCTAAGTAAGCAAAAGCACCTACTGAGGTGTAGCCCCACAGAACTGAGCCAGAGATTACACGAACGCCCATCTCAGATGGGATAACCTCGTTAGCGGTCAGTTCAGCAACTGAAGCACCAACGATGGTACGAACAAGACGTGGCTCCTTGGCATTTGGACCAGCGATGGAGATAACGCGCTTGTTGTAAACCTCACCATCTACAAAGAGGTGACCAATTGCGATAACGTCCTGGTAGCCAATGTGCCAAACAGTCTTGCTCTCGGAAACTGGATCGAGGAAGTGGATGTGGGTGCCTGGTAAACCAGCAGGATGAGGACCTACGAAGATCTCTTCCTTGATGTTAGGAGCACTCACCATTGGGATGGACTTGTCGCCATGGCAGACGAAAACAGTAACACCAATGCGGCTTAACACAGTTAAACCATTCTTGAATGCTTCTGCTTGCTCAGCGATCACTACATTTGCGCAAGGAGCTAATGGATTGGTATCCATTGCAGTTACGAAAATTGAGTGAGGAATTGAGTCTACGCGAGGTACCTTGTCAAAAGGACGGGTACGGAATGCAGTCCATGCACCTGATTCGATTAACTGGCTCTTAACGTCTTCAACGGTAAGGTCAGAAAGCTTGTCAGCAGGAGTCTTCTTAAACTCCACACCCTTAACAGACTCATCGATCTCGATAACGACTGACTGGAAGGCTCTGCGCTCGCCACGGTTAACTGCTACAACAGTACCGGAAGCAGGTGCGGTAAAACGTGTTCCTGGATTTTTCTTGTCCTCGAACAGTACCTGACCCTTTTTAACAGCTGAACCAACTTCAACAGACATTGAAGGACGCAGACCAGGGTAATCACAGCCTAGTAAAGCTGTATGCTTAACCTCAGGACATGCACCTATTGACTGCTCAGGCTGGCCGCTTAAAGGCAGATCCAATCCTTTTTTGATGTTAATCATAGGCGGTTCCAATACAAAACTTACTCGGAGCTATGCTCCACGTACTTCAGACTGACCTCTAACGTCTCAGACCTACTTAAAACAGACTGTTTTTAAGCTCGAATCCTCGACTTTGATATCAAAGCCATCGTGACTTGCTCGAGTCTAATGACACAAGCAAGGACACAAAACCTTTAATTGAGCTTGAGTACCATTACACCCAAAGAAAACGGTTCGCTGTCACAAGCTGAAGTTCTCTCTTCATCCGATTACCGTCCCAAGAGAGATCACTATCTGCTTAGTGCCATGATGCAGGATCGTGGGTTTAGCCTACTATCCTCATCGGCACGCTGTTGTGCTACACGCTTTTAGCTAAGTGCAACACACAGATGGTGTTCAACTTCAGTTGACAGCACTCAGACTATCAATACGACAGTCTGATTGGGGAAAATATGACCCTAAAGAGTATCTACACTGCATTTGATAAGTTAGACAACCGCAAATGGGCTGATAAAACTATTACTTGCAAAGCCTAGATACACTTGCAAAGAGAATTTCAAAGCATTGAATGAGCGCTAATTTTGCGTTTACGCCTCAGCTAGCGTTCGAAAATATGAGTGTCAAAGGTACCCGCAACCCTAAATCAGAGGCAGGCATCAAGTCCCAAATTTTAACACAAAAAGTACTCGTTATCCCCCGTAACTGCCACGTTATGCGGCTATTGTGACAAAGTTAGAAAAAACTATGACACGCATGCATATGGCAAATTACTCGTAGCTTGTGATACTAAACAACTCCCAAACGGCGTGATTAAAGCAAAGTTAAACATGAAGAGGAGGGTACGCCTTAGCTTACTTGTATACCAATGTCTTATGACAAGCAAGCTACACTTTGTTTAAGAACGTGAAATTCATGCGCTTTTGTAAGGTCTAAACCGATCGATATCACATTAACAACATAATGTTTGATGACCTTTACAAACTTGACTCTTATGCGCACCATTTGGAAAGTCTTTATGCCTCACCATGGCTCAAATACACTCAAAATACACGGTTAAACTTACACAAATAGACTAACTTGCATACAAGCTTGACCATACCAATTTAACCCTTGCTCAGGTCACAATTATGATTTTTTTGCCAAACTACCATACAAGAATCTAAGATCACGAGAGGCTATCTAAGATCACCACAACGCCTAAAGAGATCAAACAACCCTGCCTCAAAGCAATAAGCACTAAAACTAATCTACTGCAGCGCAAAAGAGATCAAACTAACCTGCTGCAGCGCAATATGAGATCTAACTAACCTGCCGCACCTTCTAGCAAACTCCCGTAGCAACGCTTGCCACACATACAGGCATGGCAAGTGAAGTGGGATGTGTTCCCTTTGTGGCTCCACTATGGAGGGGATCATGTGTTGTGAACTTTATGCCTTATTAGCGACTTCATCCTTTGCTGACCATGGGGCTACCTTAAACAAAAGCAACATACCTGGGATCGCAATGATGGTGCAGAAGATAAAGAAATTCTGCCAACCTAAGCCCTCTACAAGATAACCTGTTACTGCATTACAGAAAGTACGAGGAATGGCCGAGAAACTTGTAAGCAGCGCTAACTGCGTTGCGGTGTAGGCTGGATTAGTTTCTTTGGCTAAGAATGCTACGAAAGCTGCCGTACCTAAACCACCGCCACCGTACTCACACACTAGCACTAAAGAGAGCAACCCCACTGATGGAGTGCCACTCTTACCTAAGTAGGCTAAAAGAACAAAACCTAAGATCGTGACTACCTGAATAAAGCCAAAGACCCACAGTGCGCGGTTAATGCCAAGCTTTAACATGAACACACCGCCTAGCAGGCCTCCGGCTACAGTCGACCACAAGCCAACATTCTTAGCCACAATGCCTATGGTGGTGAGGTTATAGCCTAAATCCATGTAAAAAGGTGTTGCCAAAGCTAAAGCCATGGAATCACCAATCTTGTACAAGAAGACAAAGCACACGATAAACAGTGCAGCCTTAACACCACGGCGGCCAATAAACTCAGAAAAAGGCTCTACTACTGCCTCTTTTAAAGTGCGCGGTGCATTGCTGACATTCTGTTCACGTAAAAATAAGGACAGGATAAAACAAGGAATCAAACATGCTGCAGTAAAGGTAAATACAGTTTGCCATGATACATAGTCAGCCATGATCAAGGACACACCGCCTGGGATTAATCCTGCGACACGATAGGCATTAACAAACACTGCATTGCCTAAACCAAGCTCAACATCTGGTAAGAACTCACGACGGTAAGCATCGAGCACAATGTCCTGAGTTGCAGAGGCAAAGGCCACTAAGATCGCTAATCCTGCAATAATGCCAATATTCTCTTTTGGCGAGAACCATCCCATAGCAGCAATAGCGCCGATCAAGACTATCTGGGAGAGAATAATCCAGTCTTTACGTCTACCTAATCTAAAGATCTGATAGCGGTCAACGAACGGAGCCCACAAAAACTTCCAAGTGTATGGCACCATCATCAAGGAGAATGCGCCAATCACCTTGAGATCTAAGCCCTCTTTACGCAAATATGCAGAGAGCAAATTGATAAGCACAAATAGCGGCATGCCTGAGGCAAAACCGGTCACCAGACAAATACCCATTCTCTTAGAGAAAATCTGCACTAATAGCGATTTTTCTTCTATCTGTTCTGACTGAGTATTAGCAGTTGCATCCTGTGGCGTAGCATCAGCAGTATCTGCACTTAAATTTGCATATGCATAAGCGCCATACTCTTTGGCGGCCTCATCACTATCTTGCTCTTTGGCAGCCTCATTACTATCTTGCTCGTTTGCAGCACTTTTCTTGAGCGTTTGTGCATGCTCATGAAACTTTGCAGCACTCTCCATAATCTGATCAGCTGGATCATACACGTCTTTGCTAAATAAATTTTGAGCTGCTAAATCATACATGTCCTTGCTAGAGGAACTTTGACCTTGTCTATTAGCATGCTCTTCGTTCTTATGATTGCTAAAAGCAGATTCTGAATCTTCAGAAGAGTATTTGGTGTTAGCTTTATCTACCATGGTGCATACATAAATGAGGTTGCTTTAGCTAAATAAAAAGGGCCGCAGGTGCTTGACCGGCGGCCCGTGGTAACTAAGTGATTAGTGCTTAGTCACGGAAATTTTGGAATTGAAGAGGCTGACCTAAGTCGCTCATCTTGGACTTAACTAAGGCAATTACAGCCTGCAGATCATCGCGCTTCTTACCTTGAACTCGTACAGTGTCGTCATTCATCTTGGCATCTACCTTGATCTTCTCATCTTTGATGAGCTTAACGATCTTCTTGCCAAGATCCTTATCAATGCCTTCTTTGAACTGTACTTGCTGCAGTGACTTCTTACCTGAACGAGTAATGTCCTTAAACTCAGCACAGCCGACTTCGATACCGCGCTTAATGAGCTTTTGGGTCAGAATATCATCCATCTGCTGAATCTGGAACTCTTCGTCAGCCTCAAGCTTAACGAGATTGTCAGCCTTTACTAACTCGTATGATGCTTCAACGCCGCGAAAATCATAACGTGTTTGTAATTCACGATTAGCGTTATCCACTGCGTTTTGCAGCTCATCTTTCTTGAGTTCAGAAACAATATCAAAAGACGGCATGTCATTCTCCCCTGTTAATTAACTAACGCAAAACCAAAGTTTTAGTTAGTTTGAATGCAGAAAGCTTGGTTAATAAAATCAAGCTAAACTGTCATTATAACTCAGATGCTGCTTTTCTTACTGATGACATGATGCCATCACGATCTAAGCCTAAGTCTGCAAGTAACTCACCGCGATTACCTTCACCAACGAAAGAATCACTCATACCAAGATTGCGCACCTGAGCCTTTGCATTGCTATGAGAGATGGAGGCAACGATTGAGCTAATATGCTCGCCTACACCGCCTAGTACAGCACCCTCTTCTACAGTGACCAACAGATCGTATTGTGAGCTTAAGTATTGAATTAGCTCTTCATTAAGCGGCTTTACAAAGCGCATGTTAATGAGAGTGATATCTTGCTCTTCACAAACACTCTGTAGAGAGTTAACTAATGGGCCAAAGACTAACAGAGCGATCTTATGTTGCTTGCCTAAAGCATCAACACGTTCTTGCTCATGAGAGCTTTGAGCTACCTGCATATGCTCAAGCTGTTCACGGCTTTCAAAGCCAAGCAGCTTAATAGTATGTTCAACTTGATCCTCAGCACCATGACCATCAAAAGAAGCACTATCAAGCGCTCTTACGAGCTCATTGACATGAGATGAAGCTAAGTTGCGGATTTCAACACTACCTACTGCAATAGTCTTTTCCAAGCTCATAGGAGCATCTTCAAAACTATCGCCCTTCTTAATCATTAAAGACTCACCATTGTCTCGTGGATAACGAATGACACATGGAGAGCCTAGCGCATAGGCAGTGTTTAACATGGTGTACTGCTCATGACGTGAGCTTGGCACCATGATGGTTAAATTAGGTACGGTACGGGTATAGGCAATATCAAAAGCGCCATTGTGTGTAGGACCGTCAGCACCAACTAAGCCACCGCGATCAAGGCACAGAATGATTGGTAAATTCTGAATTGCCATATCGTGGATTAAGCCATCATAAGCTCGCTGCATGAAGGAGCTGTAGATATTCACTACAGGGCGCATACCGCCTGCTGCTAAACCTGAGGCAAAGACCATGGCATGCTGCTCAGCAATAGCCACGTCGAAAAATTGCTTTGGATAGAGCTCAGCAAATTTAGCTAGACCAGAACCAATGCGCATGGCTGGTGTAACAGCCATAAGCTTAGGATCTTCTTTTGCCTTGTCGCACATCCAGCGACCAAATCCTGCTGAGTATGAAAGGTCTTCTTTTGGAGCGCCTTTTTGAATACCCTCATCTGGATCAAATACAGGTACACCGTGATAGCAAATTGGATCTTTCTCTGCTGGCTCGTAACCCTTACCTTTAGTAGTAACTACATGCAAGAAAGTAAGGCCAGGCATATCACGGATGTTTTGCAAAATGCTCACGAGGCTATTAACGTCATGACCATCTACTGGGCCGATATAGTTAAAGCCGAACTCTTCAAATAAGGTACCTGGCATGAGCATGCCTTTAAAGTGCTCTTGAGCACGTAAGGCTAAATCACGTAAGGCTGGCAGCGGCTCTAAAATGCGCTTACCACCTTCAATCATCTTGACATAATGAGGAGAGGAGAGCACATGAGACAGTCCTTGATGTAAGCGACCTACGTTCTCAGAGATACTCATCTCATTGTCATTTAAGATCACGGTAAGGTCGAGATCTTCAAAAGAACCAGCATGATTCATAGCCTCAAAGGCACAACCGCCTGAGAGTGCACCATCGCCAATAACAGCGACAACTTTTTTACGATCTTTACGATCTTTGGTGCTTTCTGCTACGGCAAGACCTAAGGCTGAACCAATGGAGGTGGATGCATGGCCGGTGGTAATCAGATCATGAGGGGTTTCACCACGCCAAATAAATGCATGCAGACCACCTTTCTTACGAATGGTGCCTAGCTCTTTGCGATGGCCAGTTAGCATCTTATGAGGGTATGCTTGATGGCCAACATCCCAAACTAACTTGTCATTTGGAGTATCGTAAACATAGTGTAGAGCAACAGTTAGCTCCACTACGCCAAGACCAGAGGCAAAGTGTCCTGCTGTCTTACTCACAGTGTCAATGAGGCATCCTCTGATCTCTGAACAAAGATCAACTAAGGATTCCTTGGGCAAGGAACGCACGTCACAAGAGTCGTGAATACGCTCTAGCAATTCATAAGTGTTGGTAGAAGTATCTTCCACAAATCATCAGATCCTGAATCTCATTTAAAGTCAGATAGATTTAAATCTACTAAACTTAGCTAAATATCCAGGAAATCCCCTCATCTTTAATACCCAGCCCACATGACGCAGGTGCTTGGTAATGCTTTATTTCCAAGCCTTTTACAATAGAGCTCTAAGTTATCGCATGCCTCTTAATTAACTAAAGCCACTCAATGCAACTTAGAAAAATAACAGATCCTTACGATGACATGCGCCACTATTGTTACTGGCAAAAACATCAAGTCTCATCGCTCTTAAGAGCTTTGAGCCTGCCATGACAAAGTCATAAGACAGATATTCATATACTGCTAAAAGTGACATCCTTTAAGCAGTATTTTTGTCTTTAGGCCCTTGAGCCTAAGTACTAAATTTTTAGCGCACTTTAAATAATTTAAGCGCTGTAACTTAGCTGATTGCACTTAGCAAAGTCTAGACACTTAGCTATTAGCTGCAAGTATCTTGTTGCTGATAATAGCTGCATTAAGCACTAGTGCATTTAAGCCTCAGCTAAAAGGAAAGCTATCCATACTGCTAGCGAGATGATCTTAGATAGCGCATGGCTGCATCTTTTAGCAATTAGTGGTCACGCTCAATGCAGAACCTTGCAAATTGCTTTAATAAATCAGTATCAACACTAATGCGCTCGAGATCTTTAATGGCATCTTCACATAAGCTACGAGCGTACTCGTCAGCCTTTTCAACACCAAGTAGAGTTACATAAGTGCTCTTTTCAAGTAACTCATCTGATCCTACGTTCTTTCCTAAGATCTTAGAGTCACCAGTAACATCTAGAACATCATCACGCACTTGGAATGCCAGACCTACTTTGCGGCCATAGTCAGTTAAGTGCTTAAGATCATGACCAACCTCTGGTGCCTCAACAATACCTAAGGCATTGGCGATCATATCGTTACTGTGATGAGAGAAAGCAGCCTCATATCGACCTGCAATAAAGCCAAGCTCTACGGCACAAGCGATCAGAGCACCAGTCTTTAATGAGTGCAGCTTCTCTAGTTCTTCTTGCTTTAAGGTGCAGTGCTCGGATGCAAGATCAATTGCCTGACCGCCGCACATACCCTCAAAACCAGCCGCTTTAGCAAGGCAGGCGCACATTCTACCTTTAACCTCACCAGAAAGACGGCACTTTGAATCGGTTAACAGCTCAAAAGCTAGAGCTTGTAAGGTGTCGCCTGCTAAAAGCGCAGTTGCTGAACCAAACTTAGCGTGCACAGATGGTTCGCCGCGACGCAGCATGTCATTGTCCATCTCTGGCATATCATCATGTACTAAAGAGTAAGCATGGATGCACTCGATAGCTGCTGCAACATAATCTAATGAACGCATGTCAGCACCATAGGCACTGCCAGTTGCGTAAACTAAGAATGGACGAGCACGCTTACCACCAAGTAACAGTGCGTAAGAGACGGCCTCTTTTAACGTAGCAGGCTCAGCAGGCATGCTGTCTAACTTCTTCTTGAGACATTCATCAACACGCTGCTGAATAAGCTTGAAATACTCACTCAATTGCATAGTAAGCTCTCTTATCCATCCTAAGCACATGCTTTAGCGTAAAACTAAAGCTGCTTTTGAAGTATTTAATAGCCGCATATGTTTAATGGGCTTTGATTTTAATCAGGCCTAGATTAATCTGTGTGCATGCTTACACTAAGGCTAAAGCGCATTGCTGCATTGCTTTACGTTTTTGCAATACAGATAGATTGATACTTAGCATAAGCTTACAGCTATTAGCTTAGCCCTGACTTTGCATCTCGGATTCTTCTTGGTTTAGAGCGTTAATCTGTTGCATAGCGCTCTGTCGAACCTGTGAAACCTTCTTTGACATGTCATTGAGACTACGACGGCAATCAACTGCTAGCTTCATACCCTCAGAGTACTTATCAATGGCCTCATCGATAGTGAGATTACCAGCTTCAAGATCTTTTACTACGCTCTCAAGCTTAGATAGAGACTCATCTAGATTCTTTAAACCAGTTTCTTCAGCCATAAGACTCTCCTATCTACTTTTACCCAACTCTGTTTTTGTACTAAAGCTTACAGCTTAGTTAACAAAGCAGGTTCAAATTGATATTGCACAGCTCTTAAGACAAGGGTCAGCACAGGTTAAGAAAAAACACTTTACTCAGAATAATCTGAGCATATCTTACCTGTATGCACTCCATGCGCATCTTGCCAATGCAACAAAAAATCACAAAGCACAGAACAAAAACACTATTTTTTGACTAAGCTCACGGCTTTGACGTGAAGTCAAAAACTTGCTTTCTGTGAGATTTAGTAAAGATGCATGTTTTGATAGCTTTTTAGCAAACGCTCAACTATGGCTATCAAAAATTTGCATAAACTCTAGCAAACAAGTCTAATGCAAAACTTAGAACTAACCGCCTCAAGCGGGATAATTTAGTGCCAGAGCTTATAAAAACAGCCTTTGACGAAGAAACTATTAAAGTTAAGGCCGTTGCAAGATACACCAAAACAGCTCTCTTGTAACGGCCTTAATTGTGTCTCTTCAAGACAGATCAAACTTATGCAAGCCTTATCACTTGTAAAGCTACACAATAGTGCGAACCACGCGGCATCGTGATTGTCTTTAAGCTAACCTAGCGTAACCAAAAGCATACGCAAGATTGTTTGCGCTATGCTGCGTGCGCTTAATACTGCCTTGGAAGCTTGCGCTTTAGTTGCGCATTAGAGCTCAGACAACAGCTTATCAAGTGATTTTGCAATATGATTTAAGTTTGCTCTAAAGAGCGGATAGGGTCATTGGCCCTATCCTGGGCTATTTAGCTAAATAACTACTGACGTAACTCAGCACCGAACTTGCTCTTAACAGCCTCAAGAATCTTGTTAACTACAGATTCAACTTCAGCATCCTCAAGAGTGTGGTCGTTGTCATGTAAGGTTACGCCTAAGGCGATAGAACGCTTATCACCTAAAGTCTCGCTCTCGAATACGTCGAAGATGCCAGCATCGGTCACGATGTTACCGCCAACAGCCTTGATCTCCTTTAACAGAGCGGAAGCTGAAACGGTCTTATCGATTACGAAAGCAAAGTCACGACGTACAGATGGGAACTTGGAGATTTCCTTGCTCTGAGGGATGATACGTAGGCTTAATGCAGCACGCTCAATCTCAAATACAGCAACAGGAGTCTTAAAGCCAAGATCCTTTTGAGCCTGAGGGTGGAGCATACCAACAACACCAACCTTCTTACCATCAAGGTACAGATCTGCACCCTGACCTGGGTGTAAGAATGGCTCGTCAGTTACCTTCCACTCAAAGTCATCAGCACGAGCAGTCAGAGCTAACAGTGCCTCAACGTCGCCCTTGATATCAAAGAAATCAACGTGACGGGCCTTGTTATTCCATGACTCAACCTCAGTATCACCAATAGCAATACCAGCGATCATAGGCTCTTGTGCAACACCATTTTCAGCTGCCTGATCTTGGATGTAGCGCAGACCTAACTCGAAAAGACGCACGCGCTTTTGCTGGCGGTTAGCATTGTACTTAGCAACAACAGCTAAACCTGCAAGCAGAGTAGTACGCATTGCAGACATCTCAACTGAGATTGGGGTGGATAAGACTAAAGGCTCCTTGTCGTTGAAAACCTTGAGCACCTTAGGATCGGTGAAAGAGTAAGTGATAGCCTCTTGGAAACCAGAGAGAACTAAGCAGTTGCGTAAAGCCTTCTCAGCTAAGACCTCTTCCTTGTCAGCACGCATGATCATGGTTGCAACAGGCAGAGTGTTACGGATATTGTTGTAACCGTAAATACGTGCAACTTCCTCAATCAGATCCTCTTCGATCTCAATGTCAAAGCGGAATGATGGGGAAGTAGTCTTGAAGCCGCCCTCAATAGCAACTGGGTTTAAACCTAAGTCCTTTAAGATGCGCTCAACTTCGTCAACAGGGATCTCACAGCCTAAGATCTTGTTTAAACGTGCAATACGTAACACGATCTCTTTGCCAAGACCAAGCTTAGACTCATCAGCACACTCAACTACAGGACCTGCGCTACCACCAGCGATAGCAATTAACAGCTCAGTAGCACGCTCAATAGCACGAACTTGCAGCTGAGGATCTACACCACGCTCAAAGCGGTGGGAGGCATCAGTCTTTAAGCCATAGTGACGTGCACGACCCTTGATAGCCAGTGGAGAGAAGAATGCAGACTCTAAGAAGACATCTACAGTCTCATCGTTAATACCGGAGTCTGCACCACCGAAGATACCAGCAAGAGCAAGTGGGCCCTTTGCATCAGCGATGATTAAGGTCTTCTCGGTAAGCTCAAGCTCTTCACCAGAAAGCACGGTCAGCTTCTCACCAGCTTTGGCAAAGCGCACAACGATACCATCGGTGAGGCGGTTGAAATCAAATGAGTGCAGTGGCTGACCTAACTCGAGCATTACATAGTTAGTAACGTCAACGATTGGGGATACAGCACGAATACCGCAACGACGGAGCTTTTCTTTCATCCACAGAGGGCTTTGAGCCTTCTGATTTACGCCACGAATAACACGACCAACATAACGTGGGCATGCCTCAAAATCTTCAATGGCAATTGGGAAAGTATCACTAATAGTCTCAGGAACCTTGTTAAAAGGAACCTCTTTTAATGGAGACTTAGTTAATACGCCAACCTCACGAGCAATGCCGCGAATTGAGAGGCAGTCTGGACGGTTGGTGGTCAGATCAACGTCGATAACGTGATCTTTTAACTGTAAGTAGTCGTGTAAATCGGTGCCTACAGGAGCATCTGCTGGCAGCTCAATGATGCCATCAGACTCTTCAGCCATGCCAAGCTCTTTGTATGAGCACAGCATACCGAATGACTCAACGCCACGTAGCTTAGCCTCTTTGATGGTGATGCCTGGTAAGTGAGCGCCAACCTTGGAGCAAGCTACCTTTAAACCAGTACGGCAGTTAGCAGCGCCACAAACGATCTGCAGTAACTCGCCTGTACCTGCATCAATCTTGGTTACATGTAAGTGGTCTGAGTCTGGGTGATCTACGCACTCAACAACTTCAGCAACTACAACGCCATCAAACTCAGCGCAAACACCCTCAGTGCTATCCACCTCGAGGCCTGCCATGGTAATGGCATCTGACATTTCCTGAGCGCTTAAGGTGTTATCAACCCACTCATCAACCCAGCTTTTATTGAACTTCATACTAAATCCATAGGGCCTACACATCACTCACGCCTTATAGAGCTTAAATCGCTGCTTTTGGCTGTGTGTATGTCTTATGCCCTTAAAAAATCTGTACCAACCTTAGCTTTTGGCAAAGGCTATGGAGACTAACCACATCCACATTTGGTCTGTGATCTAGTCGTGTTGAATGCTTAAGCGAACTGCTTTAAGAAACGTAAGTCGTTTTCAAAGAAAGCACGCAGATCCTTAACACCGTAGCGCAGCATAGTCAGACGCTCGATGCCCATACCAAAGGCAAAGCCGTTGTAGACTTCAGGATCGATACCAACGTTACGCAGCACGTTAGGGTGAACCATACCGCAGCCTAAAACCTCAAGCCACTTGCCACCCTTACGGCGCACGTCAACTTCAGCTGATGGCTCAGTGAATGGGAAGTATGAAGGACGGAAACGAACCTCAAGCTCTTCTTCAAAGAACTTCTGTAAGAACTCGTATAACACGCCCTTAAGCTCTGCAAAAGACACATTCTTGTCCACATACAGACCTTCGATCTGATGGAACATTGGGGTGTGGGTCATGTCGTAGTCGTTACGATATACACGACCTGGGGAGATAATACGGATAGGAGGCTCGCTCTTCTCCATAGTACGAATCTGTACAGATGAAGTCTGAGAACGGAGCAGCAGGCCGTTAGGGAACATGAAGGTGTCGTGGCTATCACGAGCTGGGTGGTGAGGTGGCAGATTTAACGCATCGAAGTTGTGGTAATCATCTTCGATCTCTGGACCTTGCGCAACTTCAAAGCCCATGGAGCCAAACAGCTCAGTTAAGCGCTCGATAGTGCGAGTAACTGGGTGAAGAGTGCCTACATCGCGGTGACGACCTGGCAGAGTGATATCAACCTTTTCCTCTGCAAGCTTGGCATCAAGAGCAGCCTTCTCAAGTTCGGCGCGGCGTTTTTCAATGGCAGCGACAACCTCCTGCTTAGCCTCGTTAATCACCGCACCACGCTGTGGACGCTCAGCAGGATCACACTTAGCAAGCTCCTTCATAAATTCTGCAAACAAGCCTTTCTTGCCTAAGAAATTTACTCGTACTGCGTCCAAATCCTGAAGATTCTTGACGTCCTGAGCGGCAGCAATACCGTCTTGTTTCGCCTGAACTAGCTTATCCATGAACAAAAAACCGTGTTAATTACAAACAAATGTTTAAGGCAGTTAATCTACCTTTGACTACCGTATCAGCAGCAATTATCTGCCCAAGCTATAGTGCCAACTTACGTAATAAACCATTTTCATAAAAGACTATGGCTTAAATACCCTTAGTGCTGCACTTGCCTGCGGTATGAAAAACTTTAAGGCCAGATCATATCGCGCCCAAAGACGCTATTTGATGAGCCTTTCTTACATCTTTTTAGATGTCACTTTGTCAAAAGTTGTTAAGCTTGCAATTATCTCATGCATTAGCATAAATCGCAAAAAAAGCGGGATCTTAATCTTTGAGCCATCATCTTTGCCCCATACCTTTACATTCTCAAGCACCCCGTGCTTGCTATGCACAAGCCTAGATGCAAGCTAAGCATCTTGGGCCTTTTGAGCAGAAAAAAATCTGCACTAATCATCGCCATCACCCTACACCGCCGCATCATTACTAGGCACGTAGCATCTTCAGCATCAACGCCTAACCCACATCAGGCCATGGCTAAAAACAAAAAACGACTTGTACTTTTGCAAATACAAGCCGTCTTTAGTGTCATGATCAACGATCTATGCTTAGGTTTTAACCAATAGGCCAAACGCCTATTTGTTAAAAGATCATTGTTTGAATAGTTAACTACTATTCGTAGAGCATGCCCTGCTTAACCTTATCAAATTGCTCAGCACCAATGAGCACCTTAAGGCAGGCTAAGCCAAAGTCGATAGAGTAAGCTGGGCCCTTACCAGTTACTAATAAGTGCTGTTCATCGATAGTTACACCCTCTGCAGTGTAGTTTTTGATGCTTGCATGGCAGCCTGGATAGCCAGTAGCTTTTGCCTCGCCTACTAAGTCATGAGCGCCTAAAACTAAACCTGGAGCGGCGCAAATAGCGCCAAGGTATTTGCCCTGTGCCTTATTTGCCTTTAAGAGTGTAACAAGGTGTTCATTAGCAGCACAGTTATTTGAGCCATCTAAACCACCAGGGATCACGATCATGTCATAAGGACCAACGCACTCACTAATGTGCTGATCGCAAACGACCTTCATGCCGTGAGACAGGGTCACTTCTTTTGAACCATCTGCAGTAACTGCAGCGCGAATTACCTTAACACCACCGCGATCTAAGATGGAGGCAACTGAGGTAACTTCCATATCCTCAGAACCATTTGCATAAGCTACTAATGCAACAGGCATAGCTAAATCCTCAACATTACAATCACTGACCAAACACAATCAAAAAAAGCCAGTGCAACTTTGACTATGCTATTGAAAAATGCAAGCTTTTGCATCAAAGACTTTGTCTTTGTGAGATAAAAAACACACAAGCTCACCTTAAGGACGCACACAAAACGTCCACAGAGCAAGTCGCCCTGCAATGCAAAAGTCACTCGTTTAGTTTAAAGGCTGCTCCACTTTGCAGCACTCTTAGAGTAGATATCTTCTAGCTTCGCTCTTAGAGTAGATATCATCTAGCTTCGCTCTTAGAGTAGATATCATCTAGCTTCGCTCTTAGCTGCAATACTCTTGTTAGGCAAACTTGCCACTACCCTATTTTAGAGATTTAACTCCTGTGCTGGCTGCACACGGGAGGCACGCATGGCCGGATATATAGCGGCTAGCCAACTCATTAGCAATGATGCTAGAGCAACAATTAAAACGTCGATGAAACTAAGATCGCTTGGAATGAAGTTGATGAAATAGACATCCTCATTAAGCAAATCAAAGCCAAACCACTCTTTCCAAGAGGAAGTAATTGGACTTAGGCTTAAGCTTAATAAGATACCTGGAATAAGACCAAATAAGGTGCCGTAAAGTCCGGTGATAATACCCATCAGTGAGAAAGTACGCACGATCTGAGATCGTGGCATACCCATAGTAAGCAAAATAGCGATCTCACGGCGCTTTTCACTGGTCATCATCATGAGGTTTGAGACGATATTAAAGCAAGCTACAGCTAAGACTAAGAACATGGCGATAAACATGATCTGTCTTACCATCTGAATATCATGGTAAAGCTTGCCTTGTGAGTTAATCCAGGTTGAGAGCATCGCGTTTTCGCTGATCTTGCCGTAAGTAGCATCGTAAATAATGCGGTTGGTATCCTTAAGTACGCTAGTGCGAATATGGATAGCATTTGGACCTTCTAGCTTGGATATAGTTAGCAACTCATCAAGATCCATTAAGGCAAGCGATCCATCAAGCTGACCGCCTAAATGAATCACACCTATCACTAAAGCCTTGTTGCGATTAGGTGCCTTTAAAGAGCTTTCAAAATCCTTAAAATCATCATGCTGTTGCTGCACATTAGACATGACCATCATGGTCACGACATCGCCCGCACCAACACCTAACTTCTTAGCGATGCTAGAGCCAATGATAATGCGTGGCATCTTGTCATAAGCGCTATTAGATTGCTCACTAGCACTATCACCTGCTGCAGCTATACTAGTTTTAGTATCTACATCGCTTACCTTAGCTGTGTTGCTGTCATTTGTCTGAGTGTTTGTTTCTGCTGACCTGTTGACCTTGGCCAAGGCGGTATCTTGAGTGGCATCTGCCTTTGGGGTATTAACTGAACAATGTCCGGCAATAGACTTGAACTCATCGTGATTGAGGCAATTCATGTCCACGTTGATAAAGCGCTGAATCGCAACTACTTCTTTTTCAGCTTGTGGCTCGATACCAGTGATGAGCAAAGGGGCAAAGGCACGATTAGCTGAGAGGATGGCTCTTACCTCTGCTGCTGGTGCTGTAGATTGAATGCGCTTATCTTGTTTAAGCACACTTTCAATACCCTCAACATCTTTAAAGTGCGAGTCAGATGCGGTTAAACGTGCTGAAGGGATTACGGATAAGACGCGGTTTTCTAGCTCAGATTCAAAGCCATTCATAGCAGAGAAACCGACAATAGCTGCAAACACACCTACTGCAATGCCGCAAGTTGAGGCAAAAGAGATGAAACGGGTTAAGGCACCTTTACGACGCGATCTAACGAAACGTAACGAAAGCATCATGCCTAAATTATCAGCCACAGATTTCTCCTGCATTCTTAAGGTGGTTCAATGCCTACCATGACTTACCTTGCTAAGAGCTTAGCTTGGCAAGTTTGGTTACATTTAGCGTTTGGTAAGCTGTTAATTGCTCCCATCACGACTTTTCGTCTATCAGCACTAAGTCTTTAAAGACAAATCTAACAGACCTTGCTTACTTATGAGCCTTTAGTTTTTAACTTTACTTCTTTTGCGGCTCTGCTAAGAGCTAATTTGCTAACTACTGAGGCAACCTCGCTGTCAGAATCGCTAAAGGTGCCATCTTTAATGACACCGCCTGCCATTTCATAGATAGTGTCGCATTGCTTAGCTAAAGACATGTCATGGGTAACCATGACTACAGCTGAGCCCTCATCACGCACTAGCTCTTGTAACAGCTCAAATACCTTAGCTGCATTAGTCTCATCAAGATTACCCGTTGGCTCATCGGCAAGAACCATCTCTGGTGAGTACACTAAAGCACGAGCAATAGCAGCACGCTGTCTTTCACCGCCAGAGAGCTCGGATGGCAAGTGATGCATGTGACTTACTAAACCTACTCGCTCTAAAAGATACTGCGCTCTTTCTTTGGCTAAGGATGGATTTACCTTATCAATAAGCAGAGGCAGCATTACATTTTCAAGCGCAGTAAAGTCACCTAAAAGATGATGAAACTGATAGACAAAGCCTAAATGACGATTTCTAAAACGTGCTTTGGCTCTGCTTGAAAGGCCATTGATGAGCACATCCTGAAAGTAGATATCGCCCTTATCTGGAGTATCTAAGGTACCTAAGATATGTAACAAGGTACTCTTACCTGAACCAGACTTACCAACAATTGCGGTCATCTTTGAGGCTTCGATATCTAAATCGACTCCTTTGAGCACAGCTGTCTTGATCTTGCCTTCGTCATAAGCGTGCTCGATGCCGCGTCCTTTATATAAAATCTTGTGCATTGTTAGTAGTCCGTTACGGTCACTCTAAACTTACATTAATCAATGTGTGAAGTTTGCTAGTACAAGATAGCTATCTAATATAAGTACCTACATAGCTTTCTTTACGATAAGCTGCTGCACATTGTTTTAGCTATTCACTAAGTTTATTGTTTTAGCTATTCACTAAGTTTGAGGCAGGGTCAGCTTTTGCGGCCACATAAGATGGGTAGAAAGTACACAGCAAAGACACGCCTAAACTTAAAACACAGATAACTACGATGTTCATTGGGTTTACTACCACTGGCAATTCACCTTGAACAATACTAATACCGATAGTGCTTAAAATAGCCTGCGCATTATAAGCCAGCGGAATGCCGGCAATCACACCAACTAAAGATCCTATGATGCCTGATGACATTCCCAGCAATCCAAAAATAGCAAGGATAGATGAGCTAGGCATACCAATAGTCTTCAAGATAGCGATCTCACTAACACGTGAACTTACCATCATGGTCAGTGATGAGAGAATATTAAAAGCGGCCACTACAACAATAAGACATAGCATTAAGGACATAGAGATCTTCTCAAGTCCCACGGCTTTAAAGAAGTCGCCATAACGCGAGCGCCAATCGGTGTAAGCAAATTTTTTGTCTAATGTGGAGAGGGTCTCTTCAATTAAGAAAGGGTCACTTAAATACAGTCTGTAGTAATGCTCGCCCTTGCCTAGACGAAGAAAACGACTGACATCATCATAGTTGCCAACTACAGTTGGGGCAGGTGACTTATCCAGACTATTTATAAGCGCACTTACTTCAAAGTTGCGTGCAACTGGGGTGATGCCAAATGGAGTGTAGCGAGCATTTTGCGTACTGATAAGTCTTACCTTGCTATCGTAAGAGAGCTCTATACCCATCTGCGAGACTTGCATATAGTTCACAGCTAGATGATAGGAGCCTGGTTCAAAATTGAACAAGCTGCCATAGGCATAGCCTAAAGAGTCAAACTCCATAAGCGGAATCTTAATTACCTTCTCACCTGTAGTGTAGGTTAAAGGCTCATCAGTGCTCTTAACATCATCACCTGAGTGCACACCTCTTTGTTCAAAATTAGCCGCATCCTGCTCACTAATGCCAAGCTTTTGTGCATAGTCCTTAGAAAGGTACAAAGAGTTATTGTCGGTAGCTTGCAATGTAACCATGGCAATTTCACTACCAAATTGCATCATGGACTCGCCTTGAACAAAAGGAACCAAGGCATTGACGTTATTTAACGAGAGTAAGTAAGGGATGTCTTGTACCTGTGCTTTGACCACCAAATGAGCACAATCACTCAAGATGTTTTCTTTCAAGCGCTCTTGCAGACCCTGCATGATAGAGCTCACTACAATCAAGGCACATACACCAATGGCAATACCTAAAGTAGCCAATGTAGCCACAAACGATGCGAAGCGTTGTTTCTTGGTGCCTCTGGTATAGCGTACAGCAATGAAGAATATCGAGTTACTAAATAAACTCACTTTATAAAAACCTAAAACATGTCATCCACAGTCATTGAAGTTGTGAGCATATCAGATTTAATAACACTTATCTTAATAAAACCGCTATTGCATCATAAAGGTAAGCTTTAACAGCCGAATGATGTTCAAAACAACATCAATCACAAATAGTTTAGTGGCACGAGCCACCACACATATCTCTCAGCGTAAAAAGATCTAACGACCAACTTAACCTAACATGACCAAGGCAGTAACAGAGTTACATTCCTAATAGACCGTAGCGCTAAAAGCAATTAACAGCAGCTAGAAAACCTCTCCTTGATAAGTTCATGCTCTGATAATGTTATAGCGCATTAACTTATGGATGGTTATGACTAAGATCAGCAACAGCCTGAACAAACTCAGGATCAGAATGATCGCAAAATGCAGAACGCCCCGTATCGAGCATACGAATTAAGGACATATCTGAGTTTGAGATCTCAAAATCAAACACACTAATATTCTCTTCCATACGCTTGATATGCGAAGACTTTGGAATGGCGATAATGCCACTTTGCACTAAAAAGCGCAGACCAATTTGAGCTACTGTGCGATTGTATTTAGCGGCGATCTTCAATAAAACTGGATTTTCAAAGAAGCTATTCTTACCCTCGGCAAAAGGCCCCCATGCCTCAAGCTGTACCTTAAACTTATCCATATAAGGCCTCAGCTTAGCTTGCTGCTGAAATACGTGAGTCTCCATCTGATTGATCTGAGGCTTGATCTCCATAAAGTTGCACAGATCAACGAGGCGATCGGCAAAGAAATTAGAGACGCCAATGGCTCTAATCTTGCCATCTTTAAGCGCTTTTTGCAGAGCTCTATACGTACCATAGTAATCGCCATATGGCTGATGGATCAGCATGAGATCAATATAGTCAGTCTGCAAACGCTTGAGCGACTCATCAATCGATGCTGCAGCTAAATTCTCACCACTATGAGCCACCCAGATCTTAGAAGTTAAAAAGAACTCATCACGAGGCACGGATGACTTTTTTACAGCCATGCCAACAGCCTCTTCATTGTGATAGGCCTGAGCTGTATCAATCAAACGATAACCCACGCTAATAGCATCGGATACGGCTTTAACACACTCATTATGATCAGGAATTTGGAACACACCAAAGCCCAATGCTGGTATCTTAACCCCATTGTTCAAAACAATATTGTGCATCCTGGCTCCTACTCACTAGTTCAATCAGATCCTTGCTGCAGTTAAAGTCTAGTTCCATCAACATAATCTCTTACCTGCTTTTAGCATATGATAGCTTCAGGTAAAGACATTTACTGCCAAAGTAAGTGACGATTCTAGCCGAAAGTTAAAACACTTTCTGTGTTGCCATCTAGGTTTTTGATGAAAAGACTCAAGCTACAACTAAATTAGTACAAAAAGATCATCTTCTTATCCTAAAGCTAAGATCTTTAAGCGGCATTTACCCAGCTAACTAAGATCTTTAAGTAGCATATACCTAGCTCACTGAGATCTTTAGTGGCATATACCTAGATCACTGAGATCTTTAGTGGCATATACCTAGATCACTGAGATCTTAAAGTGCATTTACCTAAATCACTAAGATCTTTGCCCCATTTGTGAACGTAAGGCATATTTCTATGTTGTATCTAAGATCTTAGCTGTTACCACAGTCTCCACGATTTTATGAGACATTTTGTGATCTTTAGGCAGTAAAATTTTGGCGTGAACGACAAAAAATCTCAATCTATACGCTACAATAGCGACCTTAATGTTAGTGAGACGCACGTAATGCTAGAGCGCATTTTTGTTTATTGTAGGCGTGCAACCTACAAAGAAGATCGCTAAGCATTTAGCTATGTGCAAGAGATAAAAGCGTGTTTTTGCTTCACGCTTAGTTTGAGAATGAAGAATTCTAAATCCCATTCAAAGCGCCTATCCATCGGTGAGCTTTTCTACTCATTCCAGGATTGGGCCTTATTCAATCACGATGGCACTGTGAGTCGTTTTCGTGTGAGCTGCCTGAGCCTTTTCGCTCTGTCACTGCTCTTACACGTAGCACTCAAACCAAACGGTACTGACTATCAAGATCCTTCCTTGGTAGCAACAAGAGCCGATGCCACCGCACAAGCCGTACCCGTTCAAACCTCTGTATCCCGTGGCTCCATGAGCCAAGGCCATGAGAGCAACAATCTCATGAGCATGAATAGCACTCAGCAAACTGCTGCAGTTGATGAAGAGTGGGAAGAAGAGGAAGTTAAGAGCGCTTGGTACATGTTCGGCTTTGGCGATGAAGAGCGTAAAAAGAAGCAACAGCTTGCTGCTAACCGTAAAGCTGCTGCTAGCGAGATCATCGACGGAGCTGCTTTCTTATCAGCCTGCGGCAACATTAACTCTGGTTATATTGGCTGCCGTTTTAGTTTCTCCGAGAAGATTCAAAAGAACTTTGATAGCACTGTAGAAGCTGCTGATGATGGCTTTATGCTCACCTTAACTGCAAAGGGCAATCAGCTTTCTGATCGTTGCTCCCGTTTTGTAGTTAACTCTGAGGGCGTTTATCAAGCCTTTGATCGCAATGGTGCCCTCAACAACAAGTGTTTTGGTAGCTCTATTAAGAGCTCAGAGGTTCTATCTATCCGCAACAATGAAGATCAAGTCCACTCTTCAAATTCTCAAAGCGGATTAGCCTCTAACTAAGATCTCTAAGCTGCAGCCTCAGAGCTGCAGCTACCACACCCTCATCAAGCTCTTGCCGCATCTTTATCTATACAGCCTAATTAGCATTAGTTTGTTGTTTCCCCACCATCTGATCCAATCCCACTATCTTTTTACTTAGAAATCTAAATACTAACTAGCGTGCTACTAGCTCATTACATAGCTCATGTGGCTTAGATGCTATAACTGATGGCTAGATTGCCTTATATACGGGCTTTGTTGCGACTGTATCATCTGACTAAAAATCGCAATAAAAGCGGCAGTGTTCTAGCATGCCATGCGGATAAAATGGCTATTGTTCGGCCTTTAGTGCATAAGTGGGCCATCATAATGGCGCACTCATTGATGGTGTCTTTTTAACTTGTTGCGATGGAGTTTCAACAAACTAACTCAAATTAGCCAATGGTGTATAATCAAACAGATATCCAAACCAACGGTAAGAAGACCTAAATTATGTACAAGATTGCTGAAAACTCAGTCGTAAGTGTTTCCTATTACGTAACTGATGAGACCGATCAAGTTGTTGGTCGTACAGACACTAACCAGCCTATGGTTGCTCTCTTAGGTAAAGGCCAATTAGTTAAGGGTCTTGAAGATGCCTTAATCGGTCTTTCCAAGGGTGATGAGTTCGTAACTACTCTTGAGCCAAAAGATGCTTTTGGTGAGATCAAGCAGGAGCTCATTCAGGAAATCGATCGCGGTTTATTTGGCAACTATCCTCTTGAGAAGGGTAACATGTTCGAGGCTGACACTAGCACTGGCCCTCGTTTAGTTATCGTTTCCGAGATCAAGGAAAATACTGTTGTTGTAGACGGTAACCATCCATTAGCTGGTAAGACCTTAAAGTTCATGGGCACTGTTGAAGATGCTCGTGAGGCTACTGCTGAGGAAATCGCTCACGGTCACGCTCATCCAGATGGCCTGTGCCCATCAGAAAGCCACGGCGGCTGCTGCGGCGGTCACGGTGGTCATGGTTGCGGTTGTGGCGGCGGTCACCACCATCACCATGAGGAAGATCATGAGTGCTGCGGTGGCGGTCATGAGCACGGTCACGGCGGCTGCGGTTGCTCAGGTCATGGTCATCACCACGATGATGAAGAGCACGAGTGCTGTGGTGGTCACGGCCACGGTCACGGTCATCACCACGGTGATGAAGAGCATGAGTGCTGCGGCGGTGGTCATGGCCACGGTCACGGCGGCTGCGGTTGCAGACACAACTAAGATTTGATGCTCAAAACTTCTAAGCTCACCAAAACGCATTAATAACATCATTTTGGTGTACACTATGCGCCGAGCTTGTATAGTGCTTTTTAGCGCTTAAATAAGCCCTCTTATGCTTAAAGCTTAAGAGGGCTTTGTATTTATGCCCAATCTGATTAAAGTTAATTCACTCCTCTTGCATGCAAGCAGTAATCTTTAATCAACTAAGCTATAAACAAAGCTCCCATCACGTTGTTTTTTAGCCTTGCTGCTTAATAAACAACGATCTTCTACCTATTCTGATGTTTCTTATCTATGAAGTTTATTCTCCGACTTTTCCCTGAAATATCCATCAAAAGCAAACCTGTTCGTAACCGCTTAATCAAGGTCTTAACCCAGAACCTGCACAATATCGCCGCTAACCACGGCTTCGAGATCAAAGTGCAGCCACAATGGGATAAGCTCATGGCTACTTTTGGTAGTGATGAGAGCGAAAAGACTCGCACCCAAGCCGTACGTGAGTTATCCCGTATCCCTGGCATCCACTCTTTCTTAGAAGTAAAAGAGTTTACCTTTGAGCGCTTTGAAGACATCTTTGAAGTTGCCGGCCCAATCTACGGCCCTTCTTTAAACGGTAAGACCTTTGCTGTACGTGTTCGTCGTCGTGGCAATCACTCTTTCACCTCTCAAGAGGCAGAGCGCATGATTGGCGGCATGTTTAAGGCTCACTATCCTAACTTAGGCGTTAACCTCAACAAGCCTGAGGTGACCATTAATATTGAGCTTGAACAGGATAAGGCTTTTGTGGTCACCAACAAGTATCAGGGTTTAGGCGGCTATCCAGTAGGCTCACAGGGTGTGGCCTTAAGCTTGATCTCTGGCGGTTTTGACTCTGGTGTATCAACATACAAAGCTATCCACCGTGGCATGAAGGTTAACTACCTGTTCTTTAACATGGGCGGTACTGCTCATGAGATTGGTGTTAAGCAAGAGGCCTACTTCATTTGGGATCGCTTTGGTTCCTCCCACAAGGTTAAGTTTGTCACCATTCCATTCGAGCGCATCGTAGGCCAGATCTTAGAGCGTACCCACCATGGCGTCCGTGGTGTGATCTTAAAGCGTATGATGATGCGTGTAGGCTCTCAAGTTGCCCGTAAGCTCAATGCTGAGGCTTTAGTTACTGGTGAGAGCGTTGGTCAGGTATCCTCCCAAACTTTAACTAACTTAAACCATATTGATCGCGTATCCGACTGCTTAGTATTACGTCCATTAGTTATGGAAGATAAGCAAGATATCGTAGATAAGGCTTGGGAAATCGGCACTGCCGGCTTTGCAGAGAGCATTCCTGAGTATTGCGGTGTGATCTCTGATCATCCTAACGTTTGCCCAGAGCGCTCTTTCGTTGAGGAAGAAGAGGCTAAGATGGATGCAAACTTAGTTGAAGAAGCCGTCGAAGCTGCAGCTGTTCTTGATATCAAGGCTATTCCTGAGAATACCTCTAAGCTTGAGATCGAGGTTGAGACCGTTAAAGAGCTGGCTAAAGATGATGTGATCTTAGACGTGCGCTCACCTGATGATGCAGCCAAGGCTCCGCTTAAAGATGAGACCCATCAAGTCATAGAGCTACCTTTCTACAAGGTAGCCTCAGAGTTTGGCAATCTCGATAAGCTTAAGACCTATGCCTTATTCTGCGATCAGGGCGTTATGAGCACCATGCAGGCTCATGAGCTCAAAGAAAAAGGCCACCACAATGTTAAGGTCTATCGCCCAGACTAAGATCTAAAAGCACCATGGCTACCAAAAGCCGCTCATAGAAGCGCTATCCGTAGCAGCCGTATCCGTAGCGACCACAAACGTAGCCACGGTAGATCATGCAAAAGGCCAGTAAGAACACTACTCATAAGTAATGCGCTTACTGGCCTTTTTGTATCTTAAGCCATCATCAGATGCTTAAGCTTAGCTTGCTAGGCACTCACGCCTAGCATAAAGCTTTGCATGGCAGTAAAGAGCCACCTTTGCTTTGCATGCTATCGCGCTGCAAAGTGCTGATGCTCTCCTTTGCATGCTATCGCGCAGCAAAGTGCCGATGCTCTGATAATTGCTCCTTTGCATGCTGATGAGCGGAGATAAAGGGCCACACTTGCATTAGGCGCGGCAGGCTCTCAAGATATCTAAGCTTGGATCGTAGTCCTTAGTGCTCACATCAAAGATACCAAGCAGAGTGTGGAAGAGATTGTCGTGACTAAACTTTCCAGCACTACCTTGTTGCTCAAGGCACTTCTCATTTAAAGCAAGCATTTTCTCGGCATTTTCTGATATGTAAAGCTGCATTGGAACTTGCTTTTGTACCTCAGGAGCTACAGCATATGGCAGTCCATGTAAGTAGACACCATTTTCACCTAATGACTCACCATGATCTGAAATATATAACAGCGCCTTATTTTCAGTTGGAGCCTTTTCTAAAGCTGTGTAGAGCTTGGAGATTACATAGTCAGTATAAAGGATAGTGTTGTCATAAGCATTGATAACCTCCTCAGTAGAACAGTTCTCTACATCGGCACGGTTACATGCAGGGGTGAATGTCTCAAAGTTCTTTGGGTAGCGCTCATAATAGCGTGGACCATGTGACCCCATCAGATGCACAGCGATAACTGTATCCTTTTTGATGTCCTTAAGATATGGTTCTACTTTCTCGGCTAAGACTGAGTCATAGCAGCGACCACCTACACAATTAGGACTCTTTTCAGGCTTGATATTGACTACATTAAGGCGATCACATACGCCCTTGCAGTCGCCTTGATTGTCAATCCAGGTAACATCCACACCGGTCTTTTTCAGAACATCGAGGACATTATCGCGGTTAATCACGAGCTCATCTTTGTAAGTATCTCTAGTTAAATTTGAAAACATGCATGGCACTGATCGAGCAGTGGCTGTACCACATGAGCTTACATTGTTAAAGCCATACATATGCAGCTTAGAGGTGTATGGATTAGTCTGGCGATCATAGCCACGATACTGATAGTTTGCAGCACGACCGGTTTCACCTAAAACTAAGATCATGGCCATTGGCTCTTTACGCTTAGTAATGATCTTAGCATCCTCGCCTAACAGCACTGGCTCTGGTGGAGTAGTAAAGTAGTCTTGCTTTACTACGCGATAAGTTGAGTAGAGCACTGTAGTTGGATTGATCTCTCGATTGAGGCTCTTGTTATTACGGCCCACAAACGAAAACTGCTGATAGTAGGCAAGCACAATAGTGCCGGCTAGCGCTAAGGTACCCACAATAGCGCCAATACGAATGAGATTAGAGCGCACTAAGCCCTGAGGATAAGTAATCGGGGCAGTAATAATGATAAAAGCAGGGATGATACCAAGCAGTGTAAATGACAGTACCGAACTAAATGACAGATAAGACAAGGCCTCGGCAGTATTAGTCTGCATGAAGTTACGAACCATGTCCTGATCAAAGACGACGCCGTATTTTAAGGTGCCAATGGTGCACAAAGCACCAAGCAGAGTGATGAAAGACAGACCTGGCTTAAGCACATAGCGCCAAGAAAAGAGAATGAGGAAGATAGAGTAGAGCAGTACACCAACAGCAAATAGTCCAATAATGATGAAGAAGACAGACACACCCTCTGCACCATTTGCATTGGACTTCTTATAGATGTCAACCATGTGCTCAATGAGCGGCAAGTTAAGGACTAATAAGAAATATAGTGCCACAATGCCAGTAAAGACAATATTGTTAAACACTATCTTTGGCATCTTGCTGTACAGACTAAACATTTTGCAATCCACACATAAAGAAGGTAAACGATTCTAACGCCCACTAAAGCATTGTGGATTCAATCTGAAACTACTATCTTCATGACAGGAAGATAGATTGCTAATGCCTGCTTATGGGTTAATACCATAAATCTTTATCAAGCATTGAGGCTGGTCTCTACTTAACGAAATCCACACACAAACTGCAATTGGCCATAACACAATAAGCTCTCAAAACCCTTGGTAAAGCCCTGATTTAGCGTGCACGTGTAAGTGTACTTGCATAATGTTAGGGATTTATTAGCAAACAAATCTTTAATCTATAACTCAAAAATAATTATCAATTTAACGGCCAAAAAACGAGTGTAATCCATACAAACTTTTAATCATATACACTGCCAGTAAATCGCTATGCTCAGCATCATAGCCCACAGTCATTACTTGAAAGATTGAGCTTATGACCTAGATCATTTCAACAAGTTGCATGAAAACGCTTAGTACCGCATAGGCCGTGGATGCAATCTAGTCAATCTGATGCTTATAAGTTAGTTATTAGGCTCTATATGATGTACAAAAGATCGTACTTATATGGTGTGAGGTGGGAAGAACTCTAGATCTATATGCCGCCATCTAGCAAAAGCAAAGCTCTTTTTATACAGGATCCGCTTTAAATAATCGAGACTTAGATGAGCCAACTGGCTTCTTTTTTAATATAGACGGCCCAAAAAAGAGAAAAGCCTGCCATTTGATTAATCCGTTCTCAAACAGCAAGCTTCTCATGGGTGTTATCCGTTTTTTTGTATGTTCAATTTTATAGATACTTTGTTAAATCTATATTAAGAAATGACTAGATACATTAGTGTATTTTGTGTATTGCATGCAAGATCACTTTTGTAAGCAAGCTTGTATTTAAGGCATTGTTTAATACCACCTGATGCATCAATTGTCATCAGTGCAATTTTCCACAGTATTAATCAAAACTTCACAGCCGCTTAATAGTTCGTAAGTAAGTGCATATTCATCCAGATCGTCTCACTACATATGTCTTTGAACAGCAACTAAAAAGGGAGCTACACGAGCTCCCCTTTTTTAATCTATTACGCTAATCATGAATGAGAAACAATCTAGTATCTACAAGCTAGCCTAACAGAGGTCAGTGCCTTTTAGACGCAATTAGCCCCATGGCATTGTTACGCATAGTATCGTGCTTCTAGACTAAATCACGTCTAAGTAGCTACTAGACCTCAAGCTATATTTGGAAAACTAGTTTCTCGTCCTTTTAGAACATATAGCTAGCTTGAGCCTTTAGGCCAAATGAGTTTGTGTTCTCAGCGCCAGAGATGTTGATACCTACGTTGGTATTGAATGCGCCATACTGAGCATTTAACCCAACCGTTGTACTAAAGGCAACATCATCTATCACCTCTGCTTCTAGGTTAAGTTTTTTACCAGCTATCAAGGTGTTGTACTCGGCATCGGTTCCAGCTGCATTAAATGTAATGGTGAAATCAGCTGTTGGTGCTAAGGTCCAACCATCGCTTTCAATCATGTGACAGAGGGTTACACCCACTGGTACAGAGAATACATGCTGAACATCAAAGTCAGTTTTAGCCTGAACTCCAGTCTTGTTGCTTAAGTCGTAAGAGTCTGTATCAAGACGCACATAACGAGCGCCAATGTGCGGTGTTATATCAAGCGCATCAACAGAGATCTTGTAGCGACCTGTAATACCCATGGATAAAGCAGTGGTATTAGTTGACGCATTGAGATCAAAGCCCTCTACATCGTGAGAGATATGAGTAAAGGATGCATCACCAACTAAAGCAAAGCTGCCAAAGTTAGTTGCTGAGTAGACGCCCAAGCCATAATAATCGAACTCATTTTTCAGTCCGTAGCCATTGCTATTACCCTCAGAATCACCTGAGCCAATGTTCAAGGTAGCACCAAAACACATGTTTGCATAAACAGTATCGGCACCAAAGGTTACACCCTTCATGTCGATATCCGCGCCATGTTTTCCACCCTGAGCGTTAAAGCCCTCTGATCCAATTGACTTGTACATTGGAGTCAGCCATACACCACGATCTACCTCAGAGCCAGTGGCGATAATAGAATTAGAAGCAACATCTAACGAACCAGTGCGAGCAAGGATAGCTTCAGACATAGAGTTTACAGATGCCATAGCAGCTTGCTGAGCACCAGCATATGTTGCAGCATGTACTGCAGCATCAAGTTGCTTATACTTCTTTGCTTTAAGCATAGCCTCTACAAACTTATACCCCTGAGCATCACTGTCAAGCTTGCCCTGCAGTCTATCCATAATAAGGACTAAAACTGGACTTGAGATGCCAGCGTTTAGATCTGCCACCAAATTCTTATTGATTTCTAATTTGACAGATGAAGATGAACCTGCACTTAAGGTTCCGCTCAGCAAGCCGCCAAGGGATTCGACTTTAAACGATCCATCAACTAGAGAGCTAGCACCATTAGATGTTGATATGGTTAGATCGTCATTCTCAACAAAGTCGCCAAGCAGAATAATCTTAGAGCCATAGATATCATCTGCATTCGCACCTACGATTTTGCCATTTGATCCAGTAAATTGGATTGCAGCAGATTTCTTATCTGGACCAAAAGCCTTATCAGTCAGAACAAGAGCAGATCCTCCAACAAGCTGCACCTCATTAGGTTTTATATTCAGATTAGCATTAGCAGCGTCCGCCAAGATACCGCCTGTTAAACTATCAATCTTTAGAGGCTTATTGATAAAAACTGCATTACCGACTCCTGAGAAATCTTGAATATGGTCATTAAATGAAGCAGGCTGCTCAAATCCTCCAGCATTTGACATATATTGCTGCAAGCCTTCTTTAAGTTCTTCCTTAGTTAAGCCAATGCCAAGAACCGCGTTAAATCCTACTCCAATATGCGCCTTTAAAGTATCAGAACCTGTTGATGCTGTTTCGGAGTTTGCAATATCCTTGACGACAAGCATAGAAGGCTCAGTCATATAGCCTGTACCAACTTGAATAATTGAGTCATTCTTGAGTACTAGCTTATCAGCAGACATTTGCGAATAATTACCAGTGGTACCATTGTAACCAATGCGCATGAGTTGATTAGTACCAAGAGATAAAGTGCCTACATCAACAACAGATGGCACATAGTTGAAATTTATCTTGCCTGAGTTACTATCGAAAGGTGGCTTAGAAAGATCACTGAATACTAACCTATCTGCTTTCAAGGATTTACCTTTAAATTCTATGGCAGCTGTGGTTACAGAACCATTAACATCTAATGATCCGTTAGCAAATACATTAATACTGTCAGCATAAACATCGCCAGACTCAACCATCAATGATGAGTTATTGGCAATATTAAGATTCTTAACTGCCGCACTAGCACTGCCTATTCCTGCACTTCCGTTTAGCGTGTCCTTAACAACTACATTGGCAGAAGCAGCAGTAATTAAACCTTTCGCATTTCGACCAATATTTACAGTTCCTTTTGAACCACCAGTGGCAGAAGCAGTTATTGATCCTATGTTGCCATCTCCGAGCAGGGTAAGGGTGTTGTCAACGTCTTCAAACAATACCGCTCCAGTCTTTAAACCGTTATCACGCTTAACGGAGCGGAACGCTGTCGCAAAAGGAGCATCAGTCTTTACGGATACGAAGTTGTTAGTATTCTTGTTCTTATCTGCACTAGCATTAGTTAAAATAAGATTTCCACCTTGGCCTAACTTTAATGGTGAATCATCACTAAGAAGAACATTTCCTACTGAGTAATTGGTATCTAAACTTTCGTTGGCGGATACTATTACAGTTTTATTGTTGTATGTATCGTTTTGAAGTCGTACTGGAAGATCTTTTAAGGTTAAATCTTCTGGAATATCACTTTTATCGATATCGAGATTATAAAAACCCTTGAAATTAGCTAGCTGTTGAGCGAAATAATCATAGTCGCTCTTGGTCAAGCTCTCTCCCTTTGTGCTATTGATAATAATAAGACCATCACCACTTATGGCAGATGCCTTGACCTTAGAAGTGTCCAAGATATTTTTAAGATTAGCCCCTGCTCCATCTTTCTTAAAGATGTCATCAAAGTCGAATGCTGCTGATGCGCCTTCTTTCACAATAAAAGAATTGTTTGATGCCGAAGATAAATCTAACTTACCTGAGCCTAAGGTACTTAATGTACCGGCTTTAAGTGTGTAACTGCTATCTATGGCAAGACTTAAAGTACCGCCAACATTCAGGAAGCTGTCTCCGTCTTGCTCAGCTTGACCTTTAGTTAAGGTCAAATTAGACACACTCCAATTTGCTGTATTTACATAAAGCTTTGCAAACGACGCATCTCCTGATGAATTCAGGATAAGATCTGATGCTTTAACAACATTATTATCGCCAGAACCATCTAGTGTTAAAGAGCCGCTAGAAACTGATAATGTTTTGAGCGTAGCGCCATTTTCTGCACTAATAGCATGATCTACTTCTATCTGAGCCCCTCCGGTAATGGAGAAGGTCTTTTCATTATGTGCACCAGAGCCTACTTCAAAAGTTTTGAAAGCATATTTGACAGCTCCATCAAACTGCGAGCCTAGAAACTTAGCATTGGCCATTCCGCCTGCAATTAATAGAGTTTTGTTGTTGCTTGATATAACGTCTGTTAGCTTGCCTGAAGTATTGTCAACAAGATTTAACCCACTTGCACCAAGATCAATAGTGCCAACATCGTTAAAGTCCAGAGTATGGAGTCCAGATGGAGTTCCTGTCAGCGTAATAGCGCCTGTGGTACCTAGCATTGGCCTGATATCAGAACTATGCACATTTAATATGCTAGTAGTGTTTGACGGATCAAACTTTATCTTAGAACCAGCAACAGTGGTCAATGTACCCTTTGCAAAAGAAGCTTTCTTTTTGAAAGTAACTTCTGCTCCAGACCCAATGGAAAGATTGAAGTCCTCTCTTGCCTCCACAACCTTATCAACTTCAAGCTTGGATGGTGCAGAACCACCAGTGAGAACAATCTTGCCACTGCCTCTTAGCGCTAATACCTGAAGTCCATTGCCAGTTAATTTAGCTGTGCCGCCAGACACATTGATGGAACCAGCAGAAAATTGACCATCATAATCATGTTTGATAGTCAGCGTTTTGCCTTCGGCAACATTAATATTCGCACCGTCTAACTTAAAAACATCATTTGCTGTTATGTTGAGGTCACCTTTGGCATTGATGGTTCCTCCTGCTAAGAGGTTAAGAGTATCAGCCGCGATGGTGCCGCCATGATCTGAATCATAGTTTTCAATGACACCTCCGGTGAGATTCAGATAAATATAATCGTATCCGCCACCAAGCTTAGCATTGTCAACAGTGCCATTTAAGAGCACCTTGCCGCCAGTCATGTTGATCCTTCTTGATGACGTAACATCAGAATTCTCTCCAATGACAATCTTGGCACCATCAGCAATAGTGAGAGTGCCATCTCTACCAGAAGCCTTCAAATAGCCATAGTTATTTAAAATAACTACTGCCTGATCTTCACCAACATCCTTGCCGCCAATCATCACAGAACCGGCTTGGAGTTCTGACGTGCCATCCTGAGAAAATCCGCTAATATTTAAGGTACCGCCTGCATTAGTGAAGCTATCAATCGTGACTTTTGCAGTATTGTTTTCAACATTCTCACCAATAGTAAGAGTTGGTGATTTCTTTCCATCCGTAGAGTTAAGGCTGATTGAGGAGACCTGCTGTACGGTAAATACACCTGGTTCACTACCATTACCCTTAATGGAGTGCTGACCATCGGTAAGGGTAAGTTTGAAACCATTTTGATTAACTGAAGAACTGTTGCCAACGATTGCTAAGACGTTCTCTCCCGTGCCGTCTAAAGTACCATCTGCAAGTTTGTCCCAATCCAAGATGGCCGCCTGCGCTGGTTCTGGTGCAACTGATACAACAGATGCTGCTACAGTAGCGAGCGCAGCAAAAAGAGCCAAATTGGCGTTACGGAAAATGGCGCGATACTGAGCCATTAAGAAAGTAATTGCTCGATTTGTTTGTTTCATATACATATAAAGTAGGCGAACAAGCTGTCAAAATAGATCCTGAGTAAATGGCACAGGAGATTGAGCTTGTAAGATAAGCATGTAAACAGAATGGCTCAGATTGAGACATTCAAAATATGACTTTTTAAAGTAAAAAGTGCATACAAATGTACGAGATAGATTAGCACATTTGAGTTTTTTCTGTTAATCGTGCTTCTATTTGATGCTACAGATCTCAATAAGACTAATCTTAGATGACTAAATCAAAGAATTATGTATAGACCACTATATGAGGGCCATATTCAACGAGATCTTAAATCTCTTGGCGTCAATAGCTACTTTCTTAAATCTAGAAGCGTAAACAGATACTTTAAGGCAGGTATAGCTATCAGAATAAGGGCCGTGGATTCATTTTACTCTCTCACCCTTACCCTGATTTAGCTCGTCTTGTTAGCTAGCAATAATATCTTCGGGATCAAAAGGTGGCCAAAAGCTTTCGTACGGCAAAAGAAAGGTGACTAAGATTAGCTTGGTAAGTGGGCGGGGGTTATGTAGGGTGGTGACAACAGTGCCACGTAAGCAGCACTGTTGTTGAGGAAATAAACTTTGGTGCTAGTACTTAGCTAGCTTTGCTCTCTGCAGCAATAGCCTCATCAAGCTCGCCTTTTAAAGCGCGGTTGCGATTTACAAATGGGTAGGCGTACATCTGTAAGATAGTTGGACGTAAGTGCTCTGGGAAGCTGTCCATACGATTATTGAACTTAATCTTATCTTCAGAGCTGATGTCTGCTACATCGCTCTCATTAGCATAGCCTAAAGCTTTAGCTGCTAAGAGCACGCTTGGGTACATGGCATAGTTCTCATAGATGAACTTATCCATAATCGCAGCAAGCTGTGATGGAGTTTCAAAGTCCTGATCAATAGGCTTACCAGCTACGATGCTGATACGCCCCTTGTAGTCCTTAATACCTTTTATGATGCTACGGATATCCTCGAACTCGCCCTTCTTATATTGGCCATTGTTCTGAGCTCTTTCATAAAGCTCAGCAGCTTTGGCTAAATCACCTGGATCATACTCGTAGGTAATGGATACTGGAACGACTTTGAGTGAACGCATGTACTCGCCAAAGCCCTTATTTTGCTTACGGCCATACATGTGCAGCATCTTGAGTACTGCCTCTTCAGTGCAATCATTACCATCCTTTGCACGACCTTCTCGTTGTGCAATCCAGATAGAATGACCTTCTTTCAAAGAAAGACCGATGTAATGAGACAGATGAGTAACTTCTTTTAAAAGCTCACGTGGTGAGGTGATTGCTCTTTTTACGAGGAAGCTCTTATTCAAACGCATCAGGGCAGTAGCAGCTGGCATCTTTAAGAGGTTATCGCCAATTGCAATGCGCATGGTGTTGTTGTGATAGTTATGCAATGCATAATCGATCAGAGCAGGATCTAAAGAGATATCACGGTGATTGGAGATGAACAGATAGCCCTGATTAGGATCTAACTTTTCAAAGCCCTTGTAAGTGATGCCGTCAGTGGTAGTTTCGATCATACGATCGACAGCTTTAGCTACCTGTAACTGGAAGTCTTGAATAGAGTGGATATTCGCAACGGCAGACTTAATGTACGCACGCACGCGCATACGCAGAATCGGGCCGATCCACTTACTTAAACGTGGGTAGCGGAGCCTGACTATGCCATTGACCAAGGACTCATCGTTTTGAATAACGGTCAACTCATGATGAGCTTCGTCATCTCGACATGGACGAATATCATCAAAAATTGCATCCTCACTTGACGTAACCTCTGCGTTTACATCGAGGACTTGTTCACTCATCAGTCAATACTCCTGCATAACTACTCTAAAGTTACCAGCACGGCCTACAGGCCTTAAACTTGAGCTTAATATAAGCCATACACATTTGCAGCATTTAAAGCTTATAAATGTGCTTACAATCCACCAAAGCCTCTAGCTGTAAACACTGATGTAGCCAAAACATCAGCGCTTGCAAGAACAGCTAAAAGCATAATTACCGATAACTCTTAGCTTCACTAGCTTACATATCTAGTAAAAGCGAATCTAAAGATCATAACAGCAATCATGAATCAAACAAAGCACATCATGTGCGTATAGTGCCTTGAGAGATGTTTTTTTCTCGTAAATTAGACGCACGCAACAAATTCAGACAAAAACTAGTTGAGTTATATGCAACGTTGATCTTCAACAAACCATATTTTTTGGTCTGTAAAACATCACCTCACGCCACAAATACACAAAAACTCTTCTCCCCAAAGATTTAAGGACAACCAATCTTCCCTAACAGCTTGTATAGATACCCTGCCATGTTGACAGCCTGACAGGATATATATGCTTCAATCTAGCCAATAACTCACTTGAACTTAATGGGCAAAGGCCTTTAGACAATCGATGATGGCGATCTCAAACCTGAGAGAATGGAGAACTCGTGTGCAGCAAAGGTGTCAGTCATACCAGAAATATAGTCAATGAGCATACGAATACGTGAATACATCTCGGAGCTAGTACCAGCCTTTACGGCATCTAAATAGCCTTCCTTGCAACGCCTTGGAATACGGTGCATTAAATGTCTAGAGTACATATCTCCTTCATCTGCACTGAGGCACTTGTAAAATGCATCTTCACTCAGTCCCAATAAATGACTATAGGCATTGAATAAGCCCTTGATGCAAGCAGCGCCCTGCATCTCTAAGGACATGACCTCATTATCCGTATAGATGGCCTTTTCTTCAAAGAGGCGAATAAACTCAACTGCCTTATGAGCATCATTACCGTAATAAGTAATATTTAGACGTCCCTCTTCAAAGAACTCTCGCTCATTTTCCTTAATAGTATTGACTATGTCTAAGATGTAGTAAGTGGAAATACATTCTTTGAAGAGAGCAAGCAGTGCTCTAACACCAAGCTGCTCCATCATCTCAGTCAGAGGGATAGGATTGTTGCCATGCACAAGCTGCAGTACACCAAATGAATCATTCTTCATGCGGGTGTAAGCGTGCTTAATCATGTCCTCAAGTACCACATCTAAGCTGACCTTTTCATCAGAGTAATCAACTGTTTCATAGACACAAGCACTCTCACCTTTGCGATTGATGCGCACCTTCTTGCCGCAGTTGCCTTTCTTATCTTGCTTACTCTTTTGTGTTTTTACTGCCTCTTGCTGAGCAGCGGTTTTGTTACTGCCATTTGCAGAGCCACTTTCTTTAGCTGCATTCTTGTTAGATGCGCTATCTTTAGCAGGTGCAGCAAACTTTAGTGAGGCTACCATCTCACTACTTAGACCGTAAGATAGCTTCTTATAGCCATTTGCGCAGGTACAAGCACTAATGCATTTATCGCATGTGGTGCTGCAAGCATTGAACTTGATGAAGGTAATGAGGCTATCAAAGAGATGATAAATCTCTTTGTCTTTTAAGACATGGCGATCATAGGCATCTTCAAGATCAGCAAGCACATATGCAAGATCATCACATTGCTCCATGATCAAGGACAGCGGGTGACGCTTAGATGAAAGATTGCTTGAACGAATCATATCAAGCACTTCTTTCTCACTGATATAGCAGCCTACATTAGCGTGGATCTTATCCTCACTAATAGAGCTTTCTCTAAGTTCCTTGCAGGTGTATGGAACCTTGATACAAGATGAAATCTGTCCTAAAGACAAATTGAGCTTATAAACAGTGTGAGCAAGTCTCAAGCCTTGAGCATTGCCATTAAAGGCTCTCAGATCATCGCTCTCTTCGGCGCTGATCTTATCGGCGTGCTTTTGAACCTCTTGTGTAATCCAATCACGAATTACCTGTTCACCAAAGTGGCCAAATGGAGGGTTGCCTATATCATGCAGATAAGCTGCAGTCTCAACACAGGTAACCATCTCATTGAGCAGTGGATTAACGTTATGAATTTGTCCTGCAATAGCGTAGAGAGTATACCTTGCTAAAGCAGCCACCTCATTTGAGTGAGTCAAACGGGATCTTGAAGAGGCATTTATATCTAAAGGAAAGACTTGCGTCTTTTGTTGCATACGACGAAATGGCGCACTAGTTATCACCCTAGCACGGTCTTCTTCAAGGTTGTAGCGTACTGCATAGCGGTACTGAGCAAAGAGTCGTCGATTTTGCAGATCGTCACTGCTCAAGAACTTTTCTACCTGTTCACGATCACCATCAGCTGCACTATAGCGACGATTATTAATGTCGCGTTTAACGTTGGTCACCGCCCTATCTGCAGCCTCTTGAGTGGTCATCTTGACGTTCTCATGGCTGTACAAAGATGAGTATGGCTTAAAGTGATTAACGAAAGTATCGTCTCTATCTATGTCTTTAGAAAACAAGGTAGAGTCGCTTGAGAGCGGCTCAACTGTTTCGGATAAATCAGCTTTTGGATCTAAAGAGGCACGACGCAATAAAGCGCGAGACATGTCTTCATACACAGAGCGCTTAAAGAAATGTGGCGAGAAGTGCTGTGTAAAGAATGGCATATGAGTCGCGGAATAAAAGCGATCGCGACAAAACAAACTTATAAAGATCTCTGCTGATGTAATACGTTCCATGTACATATACCAATCAGTTTAATGCTGTGGTCACCAAGCTCGCATCTTGTGACTTACAGCAATAGCGTTAACACTTTGGCCGTCGTTATCTAATACTTAGATCTTGCCACAGCCTCTAAGACTCAAGCTTTTGCAAGATGCACAAATAAAAACAGCGGCATCCTTAGTTTTCTAAGAGAGCCGCTGCTTTGCAAAGTTAGTTAAAACAAGGTTTTAACATTAGTAAATTGGTGAGCTAGTTGCGCTGTACTCATCAAAACCTTCGTAAAGGTGTGGCTCGTTCTCACGCAGCTTATCCAGCATCTCGCGAGTTACTAAAACAACGCCTGCATCGGTACGGAAGAAACGCTTAGCATCAAGAGACTCGTTCTCACCGATGATGAGGTTACGTGGCAGCTCAACACCACGGTCTAAGATTACCTTAGTTAAGCGGCATCCACGGTGGATTACGCAAGAAGGCAGAACTACAGTCTCATTTAAGCAGCAGTTAGAGTGCACACGAGTATCGGTGAACAGCACGCTGTGGCATAAAGAGGAGCCTGAGATGATACAGCCAGCGGAACATACGGAGTTCATAACCACTGATGAAGCACCGGAGATGTCCTGTACGAACTTAGCTGGTGGTAATTGCTCTTGATGAGTCCAAATAGGCCATACGGTATCGTAAACGTCCAGCTGTGGCTGAACAGCTGCGATATCCATATTTGCTTCCCAGTAAGCGTCGATAGTACCAACATCACGCCAGTAGCAGATGTCCTTCCAACCTTGGTTGCGGATGCATGACAGAGCAAAGTCGTGAGCGTGAACCTTATGCTGCTGCACTAATGCAGGAATGATGTCAAAGCCGAAGTCACGACGTGAGTTTTCGTTGTTAGCATCAGCGGTTAATACCTCATACAGGTAGTCTGCATTGAAGACGTAAATACCCATTGAGGCTAAGGTGTGGTTCTCGTCATTAGGCATGCCTGGTGGATCCTTTGGCTTCTCGAGGAAGTCAGTAACCATGGCATTGTTGTCAATTTGCATACAGCCGTAAGCTGAAGCATCACAACGAGGAATAGCAATACAAGCAACAGTAACTGGGCAACCGCTCTTGATGTGGTCCATGACCATTGCGGTGTAGTCCATCTTGTAGATGTGATCAGCAGATAAGATCACAATGTACTTTGGCTTGTGGTTACGGATGATGTCGATGTTCTGGTAAACAGCATCTGCAGTACCTTGGTACCAGTGCTCCTCATCAATACGCTGCTGAGCTGGGAGAAGATCAATGAACTCATTGAACTGACCACGAAGGAATGACCAGCCTGACTGAATATGACGAAGCAGAGAGTGTGACTTGTACTGGGTAACAACACCAATACGAGTAATGCCTGAGTTTACACAGTTGGACAGAGCAAAGTCGATAATACGGAACTTGCCGCCGAAGAAGACTGCAGGCTTTGCACGATAATCAGTCAACATGTGCAAACGGCTTCCACGACCGCCTGCTAAAACCAGAGCTAATGTTTGTTTAGCCACTTCACGTGCGTTTTCCATCAATTGACCTCTTTTTCTTCAGCTTTCTATAAATTTGGTTTCAACATCCTATAGGCAACATCTTGTTGTAATTGATTAGCGATGCGATGTTACCTTGCGTTGCTGTCAGTACAGCGTGTTTGTTCTGCCATCATGCCTGTCTTAAGTTAAGCATAAAGCAAGCGGTAAGTTAAAACTTTACGCTGCCATGCTTATAAAACTTCTTTTATAGATAAGATCACCTTGATCTTGCACTCGCTATCTGCCCTTTATTTTAAGATCTTAAGATCAGATGGGCTTTTTTATATAACCGTTTTGGGCGGTGCTTTTCGTATCTTTATGGGATCTTATCTAAGTGCTAAAGACACAGCGCATATGATGGCGCTTGTCAGTTGTGTTCCAATTGACCAAAAAGTCGTAAGAGCTCCACTAGCGTAATCTTCTAGTGCATCTGACAGGCTTTTGAGTAATGAAAACTACAGTTGTTATTAGCAGATGTAAGAAACTTATATGCTGATTGTGCAACATCAATACTAAATAAGCTATTGCAGCACACTCCTTTTGTGAGAATACTCAAAGAATCATGTAGCTTTCTTGGATCCAAGAAAAATTGGCTACTCTTTGGGATTTTTTAGCAATTTTGTTGGAGCTATGAGCGCTTTTGTCAAATTCATCATTTCAGCTTGCGATCATCATCACTGAAATAAGGGAAAAAGGCTCCTTTTTTAACCTGAGAAGCTACATTTTGATCTTTTCTAAGGCATGCAAAAACTTGATAGCTATCACATCCAAGCGCTACAATGGCCTTTAGCACATCATGTAAAAATACACTCAGATCTGAAACATAATCGCACCGCTATTGGCCACAAAGTCTTTAAATGTGCACGAGCACATGAACTGTATATCCTCCCACCACAAAGATGCAAAAAATTATCAACTAGAGAACAATCAAAGCCATTGCGGCGTAAGTAGCGCACCGATCTTGCACACAATTTCAACACTTCCTCACAAGAGTTCTCTTTAGATGTCCGGCCATGTCAGAGCCTAAGAAACTCATAGCCTCTATCGCCCGCACAACCACTCACGATCTCAATGCCTAAAACTGCAGAGCAGCTGCCCCTTTTCCCTCGTGCTCTCAAGGCTAGCCTAAGAAAAGTCTGGCAAGATCACCACTCTTAATAGCAACTTAATACTTATAGCCAAGATCGCCACTACAACTCACGACAAAGCAAGAGAACAGATGCGGCGTTCTTGATGCGATTATGGCCACTGCTATCAAGCATAATGCCCTGGAATTTTGCCAAGCGGTTCAACTTCGTATAGCCAAAGCATTTAGCCACTGACGCAGATACATATAGCCAAGGCATTTTGCTACCAACAGAACTACATATAGTCGTGGTGTTTTGGCTACTGTTTATACTACGGGGCTTTATGTTGTACCGTTTAGAACATACAATAACAGCTAAGCTATTAAGGCTAAATTATCAACTGACACCATCTACAATAAGATCTTAGTCAGTTATCTGTTTGTCTTTGGTATCTGGCTAGCTAGACTGCCACTTAATCAGGAAACACGTATGCGTATCGGTATTATTGGTCCTATGGAAGAAGAGGTTACCCTCTTAAAAGCAGCTATTGAGAATCAGAGCGTCGTAAATATCGGCAACCGTGATTACATCAGTGGTTCATACAGCGGACATGAAGTTGTCTTAGTTAAGTCAGGTATCGGTACTGTCTGTGCTGCAGAGGCTGCTTTAACCTTAGCATTGCACTTTAAGTGCGACGCTATCATTAACTCAGGTTGCGCCGGTGGTATTGGTCCAGGCCTTAAGATTGGCGATATCGTGATCTCCAATAAGCTTGCCTACCATGACTTTGATCTTAAGATCTTCGGCTACAAGCGTGGTCAGGTGCCATCATATGAGCAGTACTTCAATGCTGATCATGCTCTGATCGCTAAGGCTGAGGCTGTTGCAGCTAAGCTCAAGTCTGATGAGGGATTTGAGCCAAATGTATGCACTGGTGACGTATTAACTGGCGATCAGTTCATTGCCAATAAGCCACTGTGTGTTGCTATGCGCGAAGACTTCCCAGAGGCTATGGTTACTGAGATGGAAGGTGCTGCAGTTGCTCATGTTTGCAGCGACTTTAAGGTTCCTTTCTTAGTCATCCGTTCTGTATCTGACACTGCTGATGGCGATAGTCCAAAGGTCTTTGATGAGTTCGTACAGCTTGCTGCTGATAACAGTGCTAAGCTGCTCTTAGCTTTAATCAAGGCCATGTAATCAAAGCTGGCTCTTAGCAAGCTTTTATAACTACTAAAGGCTCAAGCTCACACGGTATATGGCTTTAACATGGCGCTTTTAGCCCGTGATTTAAGATCTTGATTGATGAGCGAAAGCTCAACAGCTTATCGCTCTATACATAAGATCATAAGCTGTTTTGATGCGCTTGAGCTTTGCTGTACATCTAAGGTAAAGCTAACAATGAGGAAAGACCATTAGTGCCCATAGCGAAGAGCTTATGCATAATTTGGTCTTTTAGAATATGAATCCATCGATCAATCTCACCTTACCGCTTGATGCTGAGGATGTATCAGCAGCTCTTAATCTAGGCTCTAGCAAAGTTGATGAAGTATCAGTTGATCTCATGGGATCAGGCAAGGCTGATCTTCTTGGTAGCTATCAAACTCAACCGAGCACCGTACAATCTAGCACCTCTACAGAGATCGCTTGGGAACAACTCTTTAATCAAGGACAATTTGATCCATGGATCTTAATTCAAGAGCCTGCCTTAGTCTTAGCTGTAGCCGTAGTGCTGCAGATGCTCATACCTATTCCTAAGAGCTTAAAGCTTGAGGGTCTAGCCCCTATCTTCACTGGACTTGCACGTAAGGTTAACCGCCCAGGCATCTCCACATCACAAAGAGCTTTTGCAGGATTTATTCTGCCTACGCTGATTTTGTTTGTAGTCATGTTCTTGGTATTTACCCTGGACATCATCTCTGACTTTGACTACATCATATCTTTAGTTGTGATGTTCTTAGTTCTTGATCTTAAGTTTGTTCAAGATCGCTCAGTCGTAGTGTATCGTGCGCTTCATGAGGGCTTTAAAGATAAAGCTAAAGACCTACTGTCGGATATTGTGCTCAGAGAGACTCAGCCTTTATCTGAAATGGGCATTGCTAAAGCTTGTAGCGAGAGTGCCATTCTGCGCATCTTTAGCGGCTGGTTTGCAGTAATGGTCTGGTATTTCATCGCTGGCATTGAGGGCGCTACCTTGATGCAGACAGTAAATATCATGTCCCGCAGCTTTAACTATAAGTTACAAGGCAACTATCGCTTTGGCAAACCACTCTTTATTGTGCACCAGACTTTACTGTTTATTCCTGCCATAGTGCTCATGTTCGTCTTAGTATTTTCTAAAAACCCAATTAGACATGTAGTATGCGGCTTTGATGGATTTTCCAGATACCCTGCACCTGTATCAGGTATGGTACTTGGCGCTGTAGGCGGTGCTTTAAATCTCACTTTGGGAGGCCCTCGCTATTACCAAGGTGAAATCTTGCGCCTACCAAAAGTTGGAGGTGAACTTAATCCAGATCGTCAGTCTATACTTTACTCTATGCGAAAGATTAGAATGTGCGGTCTGATTCTCTTAGTATTAAGCGTTATCATCGACCTTAATATCTAAGATAGATACCAAATCAAGACGATTGTTCATAGCTTAATTCCTATAACTTCAGCTGGATACTATTCATGGCAAATTCAGAAAATAACGACTTTTCCTTTGAGGATCTGCTTAAAGAGGAAGTCATTCAAAATATCGACAATATCGATCTTGCTGAACAGTTAGGCAAAGTCACTAGGATTGAACAAGACAAGATCGAAGTACGCGCTCCAAGCATGGACAAAGAAGAGTCCAGAATCAAAAAGGAGGCGGCTGTACGTGACACTAAAGAGGAGAGCATCGACTATTTCTCCTCTACCCATGTGCCAATGGTTGCGCCTACCGAGGTACTTGCATACAGAAGTAATGGAGCCCAACCTTTCCTTCTTAAAAAGCTTAAAAACGGAGAATACCGTGAGGCTGACTTTATCGACTTGCATGGCAAGACTACTGAAGAGGCCTACGAGTTTACCCGTCGCTTTATCATGCACGCTCGCAAAGAAGGATTCCGCTGTGTTCTGATCATTCATGGTAAGGGTGAACGAGAGCATTTAAAGCGTAAAGCAACCTTAAAGAGCTACGTCGCTCACTGGCTTAGACAAATGCCTGAAGTCTTAGCCTACCACTCTGCTCCTGAATGGAAAGGTGGTACTGGTGCTGTTATGGTGATCTTAAAGAAAGGCGATAAAGAGTCAGATGACAACCGCGAGTTACACGCACTAAGAACTCGCTAGCTAACGCCTAGAGCCTCTATATAAATGAGACTATCCCCTTAGATGCCTGTGGGCATCTAAGGTATTAATCTTCCTGCCTAGCCTTTGCGCATCAACAGTATTGATGCTTCTGCCCTAACCTTTGCGCATCAACGGTATCGATGCGTCTGCCCTAACCTCTGCTAATCAAAGGTATTGATGCTTCTGCCATAGCTTTTGCACGTCATAGTAAGCCCATCTTTTTATCCATTTACGTATTGTCTTAATAATATCGGCGCACTCATCTTTGACGATGAAAACATCACTTAAATCGTTGTACCTAGACAATACTGATAAATACTTTGTGCATTTTTAGATATGGGCAAAAACTGACTTAGATCACGTCAGTTGCTAGTGATTCTTAAGACACCCACCATTTACTGCAAATAAAACAGATATACAGGCCTTTTTTGATACGACAAAGACAAAACCGTGCTTGATACAACATAACATACATACTGTTTTATATATTTTGACTGTCAATCATAAATATACCGACTGTCATATATTTTAGATATGAATGTAAATCAAGAAATCGATGGCCTTAAAACAATTCTTAACCAAGAATCTCGCACCGTAAGCTTAAGTGTGTATCTAGATAATTGGTACTCTCCGCGTACCATTTCACAGCAACCTCATAGTTGTTGGCTTGTATGCACTTTTTATACTAAAGCGTCACTACTCAGTCGTGCCTTCTATTGTCTTGCGAGCAGACACTCTCTGCTAGGATGCGACTTATAGCCTTTTTTCTAGGTTTGCTGTTTTTGCAAAGAAGAGAGAGTTGTACTAATGCCTTTCCTAAGTAGGCATTAGAGCTAGATTTATTAAGGCTTGTCCTGTGAAGATTCCAACAAAGTCAAAGTCCGTCCGTATTAAGCCAGAGATCCCTTTTAAGCCATGGGCTGTTATTCTGCCTACCTTGCTGGTAGCTACAGTGCATGATGCCAATGCGCTGCAACTAGACATACGTAATCACTGGGTACGTGACTACCTAGACCTTGCACAAAATAAAGGTGTTTTTGAGCGCGGCGCTACTGGTATTGAGATCATGCGTAAGGATGGCACCATCCTTAAGCTGCCAGATGTACCATTCCCTGATATGGGTGTTGTTGCCAATCAAGGCTCATCAACCTCTATTGGCGGAGCCTACTCCGTTACTGCCACACATAACAAAAAATATGGCCCTTGGCATGTGTCTGTTGGCAAACCAGACTGGGGCAAAACTACCTATTACGCTCAGTCAGACATCCATGTAGACCACCAAAGCGGCAGAGGTGACTTTTCTGCTATTCGCTTAGACAAGTTTGTTGTGGAAACACGTGGCGTTGAAGGCATTGAGACAAATCTTACTGATGCAGAGTTTGTCGAGCGCTATGGTGTGATGTATGAGGGCAAGAAGCAAGTAATTGCTTATCGTGCCGGCTCTGGCATGTTCTCTTTGCAAGATAAGAATGGCAAGACCGACTATCGTGATGTCTCATATAAGCCTGAGCTCCTCGGTGGTTCTTTCTTAACTTTGAGAGGGCAAGGTCGCGGCTCTGAATGGATTGATTTCCAGAACTTTAAGTCACTATCTAATACCACTACCACTGGCGATAGCGGCTCTGGTGTCCTTATTTGGGATAATCAAAAGCAAAAATGGGTAATTGCTGGTGTACTTTTCGGTATCTTAGGCAATAGCCAAGTCACTTTCTTTAGATATGGCAAGTGGAATCAAAAAGTCGTAGATGAATTAAAAGCTAAGCACACTCATAAGATTGCTCTTGCAAACCAAACACTTACCTTCGATGATACCGAGATGCGTAAGTACTCCATTGGTCAAGCCGCTGCAGAGACCTTTGGGGACAAGAAAGATCTATCATTTACTGGCGGTGGCACCATCAACTTAAAGCAGAATCTGCATTTAGGCATTGGTGGTCTGATCTTCGATAGCAACAATGACTATATTGTTAACGGCGATGCCTTTTCATACAAGGGTGCCGGCATTGATATTGGTAAAGGCAGTACCTTACAGTGGAACGTTACAGGTGTTGCTAACGAAAACCTCCACAAGATTGGCGAAGGCACTTTAGAGGTCAACGTCACTCAAGGTGGCAACTTAAAGGTTGGCGATGGCAAGGTCATTCTTAAAGCTGATAAGAGCTTTAACAATATCTACATGGCCAATGGTTACGCCACTGTTAAGCTCGACACACAAAACGCCTTAAATACCGGCGATGGCCGCAACGGTATTTTCTTTGCCCGTCATGGCGGTACCTTAGATATCAATGGTTTTTCTCAAACTTTTGAGCGTATTGCGGCATCAGATGAAGGCGCAATTGTCACTAATACTGCCAATCAAATTGCAAACATCAACTTTAAGCTTCCTAAATGGTCATATGCCTATCATGGACAATTCAAGGGCAAGCTAAATGTAAATCATAAGTTTGCTGATGAAGTTAGCGATGAGATTAAGCATAAAGAACGTCATCTGATCTTAGATGGCAATGTCGATATTGATGGCGATCTCTCTGTTCAAAATGCCAAGCTCACTATGCAGGGTCTGCCTGTTACCCATTCATACTTTGGTGTGGCTAAATGCGGTAATCCTGCAATATTCCCATGTCAAAGAGACTATGTCCAAAATATTAAGGATAAAGAGCAGGCAGATAATAATAAATACGGCAGTCATTATAAGAGCAACAATCAGATCAACTCTTTTGATCAGCCTGACTGGAAGCAGCGTACTTTTAAGTTTAAGAACTTAAACTTAGACAATGCAGCCTTAGGCGTTGGCCGTAATACCACCTTGTTAACTGACATCAATGCGGTCAGTTCCACCATTCAATTTGGTGGTGATGTAGCCACTTTCCGTGACAATCACGCAGGTGACAATGTTACCGGCTTTGACTTTAGACAAAACCTCATTGAGGGTAAGTCTATAGACAATGAGAGCATCTACTACGAAGGTGCAATCACTGCTAGAGACTCTAAGATCACCTCCTATGCTAAAACCATGGCAGCATCCTTTGATCTTAGCGATAACTCAGTATTTGAGGCTAAAGACAAGGATAGCGTTACCCGCATTTTAGATGCTGGCATTAAGGTAAAGGACAGCTCCAAGTTAATCTTAGGCGACATCTTTGTTGAGAAGACTAAAAGAGATATCGTCATCGAAAAAGATGATAACGCCACTCTCTCAATTGAAGATGTTATCGTCACTGAGGCCTCTTTAACCTTACCTGATGGCGCGGTTAAAGGAAGTCTTAATGCTTACAAAGATGCTTCCATCAATGTAAAAAACTGGACTTTAACTAATAACAACCTAGCCTCTCATGACAATGGTGTCATTAACATCAAGTCCTTAGAAGTGCTCGGTAAACAAGACGTTGGCAGCGCCAATATCTATGTTAAAGATCGCATGGTGATGAAGGATGTTAACCCTAACTCTCTCAACTCAAATGACAGCGGGTGGGTTGGTCTTAACGTCAATGAGCTTACCTTTGGTCGCGATTCTCAGATCTCAGCTGAGTTTTCCAATGACTTCCTGTCATTAGCTAACTTAAGCTTAGATAAGGAACATACTTTAATTCAGACCAACAAACTTACTGATGACCGTTTAAAGTCAAAGATCGACTTTACCCTTCAAGGTAAGGCTGTTAATGCCATTAGCAAAATAGATGGCAACAAGATCAGCTTTACCCTTAAGGATAGCTACTTCGATCCAGACCACGGCAATGGTGGTCCAGGCTTTGGTAAACCTGAAGATGACAAACTGCTCAACGACTTTTTCTACAGCCCAGTTGGCTATGAGTTCTTAGAACAGAACAAGTCAGAAAATGCTGTTGAGGTAATTACCTCTATTCTTGAGCACAATGCATCTTCACCAAATAAGTACCAAGAAGCAGCAATTAAAGATGCCTTATCCATGACTGATGTTGAGGCCGGTGTTGAAGCGTTAAACAACATTGTTAGCCGTACTGAAACATCCTTTGATAAGACAGCTAAGAACATTAACCAAGATACCTTAACCCGTCCGATTCGCAATGTAGTTGACTCACGTTTAGCTTCACTGCGTCGTGGTGCTTATAAAGGTGTAGCTCAATACGCTCCTGTAGCTGCTTTAGGAGACAGCTTTGATGGTGCCAAGATCTCAGATCACAAGATTGCTAATAATAGCGTCTATATGGACATGAGTGGCGGTATTGAGAAGAATGGCTCTTATGAGGAGAACGTACTTAGCTCAAACGTAGGTTATGACCACGTATTGAAGCTTGGCAATGATCGTCTAGTCCTCGGTGCTGCTGGTACTGTAACTCAGGTTAACAAGAAAGATGTGGGTTCAAAGGATGAAGGTCTGATGTACTCACTAAGTGGTTATCTTTCTTTTGAACAAAAAGAAGGCTTTGAGTTGCAAAGCTATCTGACCGCTGGCTACCTGATGAACGATCGTACTTTCATACCAGAGATCTCATTAGGCGAACAGAAGTTTGATGAGAAGAGCTGGGTACTAATGAGCTCCAACTACTTTAAGTACCACTTTAGAACTGGCAACTTAAGCATTAAGCCTATGCTTCTTGCTGATGTGGGCTGGAATAAGACTTCTGACAGTGAATCAACTTACTTCAAGCGTGAGGGCTTTGCTGAGACTACGGTAGACTTTGGTGCTGGTCTTGAGATTGAAGGCTTTAATGAGGATATGGGTTATCTCTTCCAATTTACTGCCAAGAAGAACATCTACTCTTCAGAAGATAGTGTTGGAATTAACCTCAAGAACTCAGATGGCTTTATCTCTTATGGCTTATCAGAACGTAACGACATTCGATTCTCTGCCAACGCCATGATTTCCAAGCGTATTAGTACCGATATTATGATGGACTTTGGTATCGGTGCTACAGCCAACACTAACGGTGCTTACGGCCTCAACGCCAACAGCCGTATCCGTTGGCTCTTCTAACGCTATACCATAACATCCTAAAGAAACTATTTATTGCTAATTGAGGTGTTGCTAGCCACAGCTAAGGCTGTGTCTTGGCAGCACCTCTTTATTTTTGCAAATCTTTATTTTTGCGCCCCTTTGTTAAACACCTCAAAGCCCCTCCTGCTCTCAACGCCTTTCAAACTGATCGCCTCACTTATCTAGCAAATCATCAAACTTATCAAGTTGATCACACCACTTACATTGCTCATCGCATACTGACATTTGAAGGCTACATATAAGTTCTATATCCACTCCCAAAATTTGGCTTTTGTACAGACGTTATTAAGCCGTTTGTATGTAAACTAGATATAAAATATAGCATTAATGCAATCATTTTTAGACAAATGTTATGTAGTCTATTCTGTGTATATCTAGGTCTTTGTTACACTCAAAAGAGTTTGGCAAATGGCACTAATACGGCTTTTATTGCAATTTTGTATCACTTTTAATGTGTAAAGTTTGAATGCGCTTTTTTTAAGCCTTTCATACGGCATATAAGCCATTATTTTAGCCATGCCTAACCCTCGTGGTTTTATCCGTTATCCTCATGGAGGTTATCCGTACTCCTCATGGAGGTTATCCGTACTCCTCGTGTGGTTATCCGTACTCCGCTTGGGTTTATCCGTTTTTTTGCTGTCAAAAACGACAGCTTTGAATCTTTGCAAGGTACCTGATAGACACTCCCTCGTAAGACACATATGCCTATATGGGAATAAAGCAGCTTGCTTTACCACTTAGGCAACTTCAGAGCTTACTGCATGAGTGAAGTGCAATGCTTGCACTTAATCGCTTATGAGTTAATCAGTGCCGCCACGCCTTCAGCAGATTCAAAAGTGATTAAGACTCTTGTTCTTGTTGTTGTTCTTAGTACGTTTGGGCTTGCTTTAGTTCTAGCTGCTGAGTATATGCAGGTGATCACCTTACTGCTGTTTGGTATTGAGTTTTCAGAGTTTGCTCTCGCGTCAGCTAAAGAGGCGCGGGATCAGTAATAAGGCCCGATTGAATATGAAGACCGCTCCTAAGACACAATACGTCCGTATTAAGCCAGAACTACCTTTTAAACCATGGCTCTTAATTCTTCCTACTTTATTAGTTGCCACCGTTAATGACGCTAATGCGCTGCAGGTCAACATCCAAAATCACTGGATGCGCGACTACTTAGATATGGCGCAAAACAAAGGCATGTTTGAGCGTGGCGCTACCGGTCTTGAGATCAAGCGTAAAGACGGCACTGTTCTAAAGCTGCCTAATGTACCTTACCCTGATATGGGTGTTGTCTCTAACCAAGGTTCAGTCACCTCAATTGGTGGTGCCTACATGGTTACAGCTACCCACAATAAGAAATTCGGCCCATGGCATCACTCTGTACTAAATCCATCATGGGGCAACACTACCTACACTGCACAAGCAGGTGAAGTCTCAGTCGACTACGGCATTAAGAGCGCTGACTTTTCTGCTGTACGCTTAGATAAGTTCGTGGTTGAAACTCGTGGCGTTGGTGGAATAGACACTTCCTTAAGCTATGAGGATTTCGTCGACCGCTATGGCGTCATGATTGATGGCAAAAAGCAAGTTATTGCCTACCGTGCTGGTGCTGGCATGCTGTCAATCCAAGATAAGAACGGTAGAGTAGACTATAAGGACATCTCATACCGTCCAGAACTTTTAGGTGCCTCTTTCTACACTCTTAAGGGCTTAGGCAAAGGCTCAGAGTGGATTAATTTTGAAAACATGACCTCCCTTAGCAATATCACCACCACCGGTGATAGTGGCTCAGGTGTCATGATTTGGGACAATCAAAACCAACAGTGGGTATCAGCTGGTGCTCTGCATGGCATTGCTGGCAATAGCCAAGCTACTTGGTTCATCTATGCTAAGTGGAATCAAAAAGCCGTTGATGAGCTTAAGCAAAAACATACTCATTCTATTGCGCTTAACAAGGGCGAGCTGACTTTTGATAGTAACGATATCCACAAGTACACCATTGGAGGGATCGCTGGTCAGTTTGAAGATCGCAAAGATCTCTCCTTTACTGGTGGCGGTACCATTAACCTCACTAAAGACCTGCATTTAGGTATTGGCGGCCTTATCTTTGATAAGGACAACAATTATGTAGTCAAAGGCGAGAGCTTCTCTTACAAGGGCGCTGGTATCGACATTGGCAAGGGATCAACCTTAGAGTGGAACGTGAAGGGTGTTGAGGGTGACAATCTCCATAAGATTGGCCAAGGCACCATGAATGTTAACGTCACTCAGGGCAACAACCTCAAGGTTGGCGATGGTACTGTGGTGCTTAAGGCTGAAAAGAGCTTTAACAACATTCACATGACCAATGGCTACGCCACTGTAAAGCTCGATCATGACAAGGCTTTAAATACTGATAACGGCCGCAACGGTATCTACTTTGCGCGTCATGGCGGTACCTTAGACGTTAATGGCCATAGCTTAACTTTTGAGCAGATCGCTGCAGCAGATGACGGTGCGACTATCACCAACACCAATGAGAGCACTCGCGCTGACATTAACTTTAACCTAAAGGCACCTTACGCCTATCACGGCAACTTTAACGGCAACCTCAACGTTAAGCATGAGTTTAACGATAAGGTCGACGATGAGACCTTGCACAATAAGCGCAACCTCATCTTAGATGGCGACGTGATGATCAAGGGCGATATCTCAGTTAAGAATGCCAAGATCACCATGCAAGGTCTGCCTGTTACTCATGCAACTTTTGGTGAGGCGAAGTGCAATCTAGGCCAATTCCAAATCCCTTGTGCTAAAGACTATGTAAGCGACATCAAGAACAAAGAGAACGAGGCTAATAACAAGCACAACTCTCACTACATGAGCAACAATCAGCGCAATGACTTTAGTCAGCCTGATTGGAAGCAACGCACCTTCATGTTCGATAACTTAAAGCTTGATGGTGCTGCTTTAGCTGTGGGTCGCAACACTAATCTCTTTACCAATATTGATGCTAAAGACTCTAAGATTCAATTTGGTGGCAACATCAAGACTTTCCGTGACAACTACGCTGGCGACAACGTAACTGGCTTTGACTTTAGACAAGACCTCAAAGAAGGTGAATCCATCTTAGATGAAAGCATCTATTTTGAGGGTGATATCAAGGCTGACAACTCCACCATCACCTCTCACATGAAGATGATGGCCGCAAGCTTTGATCTATCACATGGCTCTAAGTTTACAGCCGTGGATAAGAACAGCCTTACTCGTATCCTCGACAAGGGTATCCATGTTAAGGACACTTCCTCATTAGAACTTGGCAATGTCTTTATCAGCCAAGCTAAAAATGAAGTGGTCATTGAAAAAGATGAAAAAGCTACCCTTACCATGCAGAACGTGGACGTAACTAACGCCACAGTTAGACTGCCTGGACTGTCTGTACAAGGCACTTTAGCAGCTAATAGAAATGCTAATGTCTTTGTTGATCAGTGGAACTTGCATGATGGCAATTTAGAGTCTAGCGACAACGGCATGATCAACATCGATACTCTCAATGTTGCAGGCATGCAGAAAGCTGAGAGCGCCAACATCACCGTTAATAAGCTGCTCCACATGAGCGACGTTAACCCAAATAAGCCACTGCCAGGTGCTCATGAGTGGGTGGGACTGAGTGTTAACAACCTTACATTAAAGCAAAACTCCAAGGTTACTGCAGAGTTTTCTAACGACTTCCTGTCGATTGCTAACTTAAGCCTCAACAAGCAGCATACTTTAATTCAGGCCAACGAGCTTAAAGATGAGCGCTCAAGCCATGACATTGCCTTCACTCTTAAGGGTGAGGCCGTGGGTGCAAACAGCAAGATTGAGGGCAATAAGGTCGTATTTACTCTGACTGATAACCGCTATGTGAAAAAGTCTAATGCCGGCTTTAGAAGCATGGGCTATGGCTTTGCTGCGATGCAGGATGATCGTCTCTTAGATGATGATACTTTCTACAGCCCAGTTGGCTATCAGTACATGCAAGAGGCTAAATCAGACACTCAAAAGGCTATCATTAACGCTATCGTACAGAACAATGATAAGTCTGAGGACAAGTTCCAAGAGGCTGCCGTAATTGATGCTTTATCCATGGCTGATGTGGATGCAGGTGTTGAGGCCTTAAACAAGATTGCAGATCGTACTGAAAAGATCTTCGATCAAACTGCTAAGACCATCAATCCAGACAGCTACGTTAAGCCTATTCGTAATGTGGTCGACTCTCGTTTAGCCTCCTTACGTCGTGCAGCTTACAAGAGCGTGGCTCAGTATGCGCCAGTAGCTGGTGTCGGTGATTTCATGGAGATGTCCAAGATCTCTGATGCCCAAATGGCTAACCAGTCCATCTATGTGGATTTCAGCGGCGGTCTTGAGAAGAACGGTACCTTCAAAGAGAACGTATTGAGCTCTAACTTAGGTTATGACCACCTCTTTAGCTTTGACAAACAGCGCTTAGTTTTAGGTATTGCTGGTAGCGTAACTAGCCTCAATAAGGAAGATGTGGGCTCTAAAGATGAAGGCCTCATGTACAGCGCTACTGGCTATCTGTCTTTCGAGCAAAAGGAAGGCTTTGAGTTCCAGTCTTATCTGACTGCAGGTTACTTAAAGAATGATCGTACCTTCACTCCTGATATCTTCATCGGTGAGCAAAAGTTTGACGAGGATAGCTGGATCTTAATGAGCTCCAACTACTTTAAGTATCACTTTAGAACTGGCAACCTGAGCATTAAGCCAATGTTATTAGCTGACTTTGGTTGGAGCCACACCTCAAATAGCGAGTCTCAGTACTTTAAGCGCGACAGCCTCAATGACACCACCGTTGACTTCGGTGCTGGTCTTGAGATTGAAGGCTTTAATGAGGATATGGGTTACCTCTTACAATTTACTGCTAAGAAGAACATCTACAGCTCAGCTGACAGCATCGGTATTAACCTTAAGAACTCCGATGGCTACATCACTTACGGCATCAACGAGAAGGACGATGTACGCTTTGCAGCTAATGCCATGATCACCAAGCGTGTCAGTGAGGATATCCTGCTTGATTTAGGCTTAGGTGCCACCGCCAGCACTAACGGCTCCAAGGGCATTAACGCAAGCACCCGTGTCCGCTGGATCTTCTAAACAACAAGCCTAAGGCCCACAAACCACAGCCACAGCAAGCCTAGATTCTCTAGGCTTGCCTCGCAGCGCTAGGCCTTGCAATCTTGTATTGCGCCACTAAACCTAGTGCTCTTGTATTTGAGTGCTAGGCCTAGCTCGTTTGCCTTGACCTTGCACAAGTACAGCCATTACATTCATTTAATGGCAGTCGGTGCGATATCAGGCGCTGTGGAGATATTTAGGCGGCCTAAAACGAAAAAAGAGTACGGATCATGAACGATCAGTACTCTTTTTTTATTTGGTGGGCATCAACCCACTACTTTAGACACAGGGCTATTTGTCTAGAATTAGATTAGACCTTAGAGTCGATAAGAACCTTGGAGTGCTTAATTTCAGCAAGAACATCCATGTTCTGACCTGAGCCTTGGAAGGTTTCATACTGCAGAATTTCACCTGCAAACTGCTTTCTAACCTTCTCTCTCTTTAAAGGTGCTAATTCAGCATATACCTCAGGTGCTAAGTCGCGCTTGAATGGTACGAGAGGCTCTTGTCTTAAGCATTCAGCTAAGAAAACCTGTGAACGACCAATCTCGGCATCTTCATGACCATGAATAATGTCGGCAAACTCTTGTCCGCGCTCGAAGTCATCGCTCTGAGCATACTTACGTACCTCAGGTAATAGACAGAACTTTGCTCTTAAATCTTCAGGAGCCTGACCCTCATCTGGGCCACGAGTCCAAGCAGCATCGGTTACATCAGGGGATAACATAGCTAACATGAGGTTAAAGTCAGTCTGATCACCCTCGTGCAGCGACTCATTGAGTCTTTGACCTAGCTGCAGTTCGTCTACAAGGTAGACGTCACGTAGTTCTTTTGAAATCATGGTCTTAGCCCTTTTAAGTATAAAGCTGTTAAGCACACTCACAGTGTTGCAGCACGTATCTGAGTTGCTAGCAGCTGTAGTTGCTTTAACTAAAGTCCTAAGCTCTAGTTTGCTAAGAAGACACGAGTCTTCCTAACTATTCTAACGGATACATTTTTAGATATTTAGTACCACCGTGACAAAAGTTTCCGGTTTCGGTCACAATTTGCCATATACATGGGCTTTATGGCGGCAAATTTTGGCAAAAAATTTAGCAAACATTTTTTCTAAGCTTTACCAAAGATCAAAGATCACGGCTTTGCCATTAGCATAAAGGTGCATCTATACAGCCTCAAAAGATCACGCAGCCTTACCACACAAACATGATAAATAAGCCAATTTATAAACCAGCACCGTCTCAAAGATCACCGTTTTTTTCCCTGCTGCATCAAGATCACCACTGCTATTTTATAGTTCTTATGTTCAATGTAATGTTTCTTAGCCTCATCACTAAGATCACAGGTGATTACCAAGCTACCATCTTACTTGGGGCTGGGCTTGGTTTGCTCATCTACATCTTACTTGGGGATGGGCTTGGCATGTTCGTCCTCCCTCTTACTTGGATCTGGGCTTGGCATGTGCGTCATCGCCCGCTCAAGGCAAGTGGTTTTAGCCTAGCTATAAGAGCAGCAAAGCCCAAGGCATAAAATGCACTTGGGCTTGCTTCAATGTGACTTATGGCTTAATCCTACTCTTGCTAGCTAGACATTGCTCAGTCAACTGTTTGTCTAGATCTGAGAGGACTGCTTTAACGCTTCTGGAGCCTGTGAGCCGTCTTCTTTCATGAGCTTATTACGTAGCTCAATGAGATTCTTGGCCTTACTTTCTTGTGAATCAATGCCAGTAAGCTGACTGATGTATGATGCACCCACTATGATCGGGTAAGCTACAGAAGTGTATCCAATTAACTCTTGTTGTTTATCTAAGTACTCAAGCAGAGCTCTTTGACCTGATACATCAGGGCTTACGATTAATGAAGCTTGATCACCAGATAAATCTACACGCACTTCATTTTCATGCTCATCAGTAAATATCAGATCGCCAAGCTCAAGATCACTTAGTGCAACTAATGATGACTTATCGTTAGGTGATGGCGCGTTGGTAAGTGTCATATCTCTCTTGAGCAGCGGCATATAGTCATACTCACTGATGAGGGTGGTGATCTCATCGCTAGACTTGAGCTTAGTGCCACCAAAGATGCCGAAATTATCTTCATACAAAGTCTTACCGTACTCATTTAAAGCCATGTCATTAATATTAAAGACATTACTTGTCATCTTTAAAGTGAGTTTTAACTCTTTATCATCACCACTAAGCTTAGTGATCTCGCTTAAGACTAAAGGAGCAAAAGCATTTTGCACTTGCTGCTCGTTCAAGGTTAATGTGGAGCTAAAGGTGCGTGAGTTTGGGCCAACCACATTAGCTAAACGTACATCCTCATTGATCAGCGCTTTAGCCATAGCATAGTGGAAAGCATCTGCTGCCTTGCTATGTACTTGCATAGAGGTAATGTCTTCATTGTTGAAGACCTTTTGAATGAGCAAATCTTGATTTGGCTTATCTGCAGCGATCACTTGGCCGTTAAACTTGAGCTGAGCGTATGTCAGATCAAAACTGTTATTCTTAAAGACGTTAAAGGCAAACTCAGTTTGAAGAGTAAAGCCACTTTTGTTGAGCTGTTTAACAACTGCTTGCTTCTTGTCATCTGATGCTTCAGGTATCACCCAAGATACGACCAGTTCATTAGGCACAGTCGCGGTATATACCACTGCTGGCACATCAATACCGTTTAAAGTACGCTCATGCCAACTACCCTCTTTGGTATAAGCACACATTGAGAAAGCCTCACCAATACTCCTCTTAGCATCAAAGTCTAAGTATCCATCCCTAACAACAGAGATATTGTCAGCGCCACATGCACTTAAAAGTATGGCAGCACTGCAGCCTAATGCAGATAAGACGGATAAATTGCGTAAGCTACTAGACATGGTAAGTTCCTTTAGCAAGCATAAGTTTTGGTAGCATGACGATAGTATACAAACTAAACCTTAGCTAAGGTTTAGATTTCTATCTTTTAGTAGCTTTTACTAAATATTCAATACGCTCCTTTACGTTATTGTGATTACAAAGAGCGTAAAAAAGGGCTGTCTATTCCTAGACAACCCCTTTAGATTAAGTGCTGAAATCTTTTTGAAGCGTAAGGTGCTAATTACCTTGTATATAGGCGATTACTTAACGCAAAAACCACTGCACTCAGTTGCATCAACGATAAGACGCAGCATACGACGCAGAGGCTCTGCTGCACCCCATAAGAGCTGATCGCCTACGGTGAATGCAGATAAGTAGTTATCGCCCATCATCATCTTGCGGATACGACCGATTGGTACAGTTAAGGTACCTGATACGTATGCAGGGGTGAGCTCCTTTAAGGTAATCTCTTTTTCGTTTGGAACAACCTTTACCCAGCTGTTGTGAGCGGCAATTAAAGACTCAATCTCGCTGACAGAGGCGGTCTTTTTGAGTTTGATAGTCAAAGACTGGCTGTGGCAACGCATGGATGAAATACGTACGCAGTTACCATCAACAGGAATAGTTGCAGGTGGAAGACCTAAGATCTTATTGGTCTCAGACATGCCCTTCCACTCTTCTTTAGACTGACCATTATCAAGCTGCTTATCAATCCATGGCAGTACGGAACCAGCTAAAGGAGCGCCGAAGCACTGAGTCTCAAAAGACTCTGAGTTCATAGTGGCACGAACTTTCTTCTCAATATCCAGAATATTGGCAGCTGGATCAGCAAGCTCGGCCTTTACAGAATCGTGCAGCTGGCCCATCTGAACTAAAAGCTCACGCATGTTCTTAGCGCCCGCACCAGATGCGGCCTGATAAGTAGATGAAGAAACCCACTCAATGAGATCTGCTTTAAACAGACCTGCCATAGCCATGAGCATTAAGCTTACGGTGCAGTTACCACCAACGAATGTCTTAATACCGTCATTTAAGGCACGATCAATTAGACCTTTGTTTACTGGGTCAAGAATGATTACTGCGTCATCTGCCATTCTTAAGGCAGAAGCTGCATCTACCCAATAGCCCTTAAAGCCAGCCTTCATGAGCTCTGAATATACCTTGTTGGTGTAATCACCACCCTGGCAGGTTAAGACGATGTCCATCTCTTTTAAAGCCTCAATGCTGTAGGCATCTAAAAGAACATCAGACTTTAAGTTGACACAAGCAGGTGCTGCAAGACCTGCCTGTGAAGTGGTGAAGAAGTAGTTATCGAAAAGATTAAAATCGCCCTCAGCTCTCATTCTATCCATGAGAACAGAGCCAACCATACCACGCCAACCAACTAAACCTAGCTTTAACATGAAATGTGAACCTCAAAATAGACCGCCTCAGTAATGTCAGCGTCCTTTAAAGCTCGCAGTTAACTAGATTAGTTTAGCAAGTGGTGTAACACTTAAGCGTAGCTAAACTTTAACTACTGTGGGTTAGAAGTTGGACACTTATCAATGCTGTATTGGCGGAAGAAACTTCTGTCAGTGGCCTCTAATAATACAGTTACTTTGCGTCCTGATGAGATAATACTGTGCAGCAATGGATTTTTGCACAAGCCAGGTGCATTTTTCTGAACTTGATCCAGCGCTGCCTCTTTTTGGTGCTCATCTAAACCTGCATAAGCTGCAGGATCTTTTTCAAAGTAGATCTTAAAATCTTCAGTTCGATCATCGATTCGAACCATAGAAGTATGCTGATCAATAGTTAAAGGCAATGCAGCCTTTAAGCTTTCGATGGTTTCAGCCTTACGGTCAACAAAGAACTCGCTATAAGCCATGTAGCCTACTAAACCTAATGCGACTACGCCGATGATCTTAACGTTACGCATTACCTTAGCCTGAGCAATGGCACGACGCTCTTGCTGCTTTTCGATGAGTGCCTGATATTTGCCATAGAAGCGAGCACCACCAGCACTGATACTTTCCTTTTCGCTTCTTAGCTTCTGCAGCTCTTCAAACTCCTCAGAAGAAAGCTTATGGAAAGACTCAATAGCGCCCTCTTTCTCTTTAATTTCTTCATCAGTGAGAACTTTACCCTCAGCTTCAGCTTGACGCTTTTTCTCTTCCATACGCTCTTGCGCAGATTCAGCATCAATATTAGCTAGGGCTGCTCTCATATGTGGAGGCAGTCTAAATGGCTCATAGGATTCACCACGAGCACGGGCGGCAGTATCTAAAGCCTTATGGAAGAAGCGATTGCCTCCAGCTAAAGCTCTATTCTCCTCCTCAGTAATACGTGGTCTACCAGTATAAGCAGAGACGTCATCACCCATCTTAAACTTAGGGACATCCTCTCCTTTATACTTCACGCCGCTTGCCTCATGAGAGCCATCTTTTGCTGATGCTACGCTAGAGGCTGATACTGCAGCCGATGCAGATGCAGAAGCTGATGCCGAGGTAGCAGCCTCACTTTCAGTTTCATTAACAGCACTTGCATCAGATGCCTTGTCTTCTATGGCTAGATCCTCTGCTGCTACATCCTTATCTGATGCAACATCCTTATCTTCTGAAGCATCCTCGGCTACGACCTCATCTTGTGAAGTAGCCTCGGCTGTATCTGCAGCGACTTGATCTTCAGCTGCTGAATCATCAGATGCTAAAGTATCTGCCGCTTTCTCATCAGTAGAAGCTGATGACTCGAGAGTATCGGTATTCTTTTCAGACTGCTCTTGGGCGCTCTCATTTACAGATGCAACTGAGTCAGTGGTGCTAGCACTTGTAGCTACCTTAGCAGCAACTGCATCTTGACCCTCAGCTTGAGCCACATCGCTAGTGCTAATAGCGTCATCATTTTGCTTGATCTCATTGTCTGTCACGCTTTTATCGGTATGACTCATCTGAAACCCCTGATACTTTCTGATGGAAAATAATTTATAACGGCAAGCCATTGTACCAAAGATATACATAGAACTAGCTTAGGAAGTACTGATGCAGCACCTTTATGCAAAAGAGCATCGTTTTGCTCACAAAAAAGTATGTTTAATTAGGCATTTGCATGGAGGTGTTGATATCAAGGCTTAGTTAGATAGCTACCAAATAAAACTTATAGCTGATGGCAAAACAGCATTTGTTTGCTGTTTTTAACAAAAATACAGGGCTAATATGCTATGATCTTAGGTCGTTTTGAGTAAGGCAAAAGCTAGTTTTAGCATGTCTTTGACAAGGTATTTTGGGCTTATTTATCTGCTCTCTTGGCACCTAAACACAAGTAGATTTCTAGACAAGTTGTTACTATCTACGCTTTGGTATTAACTGTTTTTGCTGCCCCTTGGTCTTACAAACTTTTTCATTGAAAAATGTTTTTGGCATTGGCAAATAGTTAGCTACCTATCTTCTCTGGTTTCATAAAGCCTCATTGCTAAAGCTATCGACAACTGCGCTTACTTATTCAAAGATTTCTTTATTTGCACCTACACATAACACTGTTAGTTCTGTTTAGTCAGTCACTTAGGTAAGGTGCCTTATCGTTTCATTCTCTTCAGGGTTCTTATGACAACAATTGCAGGCAAAGATGCATCTTTAGAAGATTCTCTCAGTCGTTTTAAGCAAATTGCAGCTCAGCTCAAGCTTGAAATGATTGAAGACACCTGGTTAAACCCACTGCCTGACCTGTGGTCAGTTCACCTTTCTTTAGCTAAGTGTCCAGCCATTTACTCCAATGGCAAAGGTTCAAGCAAGGACGCAGCCTTATGCTCTGCTTACGGTGAGATCTTTGAGCGTCTTGCTACTCATATGAGCTTTGCAGACTTCTTCTTAGGCGGTGACAACGCTGAGGATAAGTTTGTTCACTTCCCTGATGAGAAGTGGACTGAGCTTAATGAGGATGAAGATGGCACTCCAATTTCTAATGACATCCTCAACGTCAAGCTGCGTGAGCTCTATGGCAATCAAGGTGAGCTTACTTTAGAGAACCTTGTTGATATACAAAGCTGCTCTTTTGAGCGTGGTGTCTGCTCTATTCCATTTACTAATGCACGTAATGGTGAGATCGTTTACTTCCCAGTAAACCTCTTAGATAACCTCTACGCATCTAATGGCATGTCAGCAGGTAACACTGAGTATGAGGCTTTAGTACAAGGTTTATCTGAGATCTTAGAGCGCTATGTAAAGGGCAAGATCATTCGCGAAGGTTTAACTTTGCCTGAGGTTCCTGAGAAGGTCTTAGAAAAGTACCCTAAGTCACACGCCACCTTAAAGGCGCTGCAAAGCGATGAGATCAAAGTTATCTGTTATGACGCATCTTTAGGCGGCAAGTACCCTGTAGTGTGTGTAGTACTGTTCAATCAGTCTAATGGCACCTGCGTAGCATCCTTTGGTTCTCACCCAATCTTTGAAGTCGCTTTAGATCGTACCTTAACTGAGCTGATGCAAGGACGCACCTTTAGTGACTTAGATGGCTTTGATGAGCCAAGCTTTGATCTCGAAGAGACCGCTTCTGTTGTTAACATCGAGAGCCACTTTGTTGACTCTACTGGCCTGCTGCCAATGAAGATGTTTAACAAGCAGCCAATGTACCGCTTTGTTGCTTGGGACTTTAATGGCAGCTCTCACGATCAGTACAAGGCTCTGCGCTACATTATTGATAAGCTCGGTTTTGATATTTATGTACGTACTTATCAAAACTTAGGCATTCCAGTTTATCGCATCATTGTCCCAGGCATGTCTGAGATCTATCCATTTGACGATCTTATCTACACCAATACCAATGCCAACATCATCTTCCAAGAGGCAATCTTATCTCTGCCAGAGTCTAACGAGGATGCTGATACTTACTCAGACTACTTAGATGAGTTAGAAAATGAAGGTATTGATGACGATGCCCCTGTAGCCAAGACCTTAGGTATCCTGCCTGATAAGGGCAGCCCATGGGAGACCTTGCGCTTTGGTGAGCTTAAGTGCTTAATTGCTCTTGAGGCTGAAGATTACGAGCAGGCTTTAGACTTTGCTAAGTGGACTGTACTGTTCAACCGCAACGTCTTTGATCTCAAGCGTTTACGCTTCTATCAGTGCCTAATTAAAGTCCTTACTTGCTTAACTCAAAAGGATCTCAAAGAGGCCGATTACGACAATGCCTTTGCTCTTATCTATGGCAAGGATGTCTATGAGAACGTTCGCGCCCACATCAAGCACGAAAAGCGCTTTAATGGTCTTAAGGCATCTGATCTTCAGATGTCAGGCTTTGAGCAGCACCGTGCCATGATTGAGGTCTACGAGATCGTTAAGAACGCCAAGATTGCACTTAGCGACAACGCCACTAGCAACTAATCGAGCTTTTAGTCCATGTACATGTCTAAGCTGTGTACTGCCCAAGCGTAGAGCGCCTCTAGGCGGCGCTAACAGTAAGCTTAGAGCGTATCTAAGTGGCGCTAGCAGTAAGCTTATTGCATGGCAAAGTAGCTTATGCATGCCCTATCCTAGATTTAGGGCATGCCCATATTCCCCTCATCATCTAGTCCTTGTGCGCTAACTCTTGTTTATCTCTACTATGCACTAGCTCTATAGTGTCTTTTTTTCATCTTACGACGTAATCTCTCATGCTAGGCTAAGGCTACTCATCTATAATCTGCATATTGATGTTTGATGCATACAGGAGGGATTAATGTCCGTCAGAAAACTTAAGCGCACCTTTAAGAGCCTAGCTACAGCCGCAATTATCGGCGCAGCACCTATAGTATTAAGCGCTTGTCAGAGCGTTGAAAGTGGTGCCATGATTACAGATGCTTCTTTCTGGCAGGATATGCAAACTAAGCTTAAGAACATCAAAGACATAAGCTTATCTGGCCGAGTTAAGTTCTCATCTCCAGCACAAAAGTTCTCCGCCACCTTCCAATACTCAGGTCAGGACTCTTCTAACTACACCTTGCGCTTAAGCTCTACCTTGGGCAATGAGCTAGCCTTATTAAAAGTTACTCCATCAAGCGCCATGTTAACTGCAGCTGGACGTACTATTAGCTCTCCTGATGCTGAGACGTTATTTGCCACAGCTACTGAGCTTAATCTGCCACTTAAGGAATTTCACAGCCTCCTTATCGGCATTGCGCCTAACGAGTACAGCCAATTTACCCCTGAAGGCATTTTAATGCAGTCACAGGTACCCGGCTTTATCATCAACTACCGCAATTACATGACTGTAGAGAAGGTGGCCTTACCAAGTGAAATTGAAGTAATTGGTAACAATCTGCACATGATGATCACTCCACGCAATGTGCAAAAGATTGAGTATCGTTAAGATCCAGAGGTGTGTATGTTTCAAGTACTCTCTCCGTGCAAGCTCAATCTGTTTTTATATGTAACTGCAAAGCGTGCTGACGGTTTTCACGATCTCCAATCTCTGTTTTGTATCTTAGATCATGGCGATACCATGCGCTTTGATGTTAAGGACGATGGCAAAGGTGAGTTTAAGCTACTAAACGACATGGGCTTTGCAGTTGAGGATAATCTCATTTATAAAGCCTGGAAAAAGCTCACCACTATCAGCGGCAAGAACTTTAGTGCTACTGTTGATGTAGACAAGCGTTTACCGATGGGCGGTGGACTTGGAGGCGGATCTTCAAATGCTGCTACTACCTTATTAGTCCTCAATCACTTAGCTAATCTTGGCTTTGACAATGACAAGCTCTGTGATATTGGTGCTCAGCTAGGATCAGATGTGCCATTCTTTGTTGCTGGCCACAGTGCCTTTGTTGAAGGTCGTGGTGAGGTGCTCAACGCAGTAACGGTTCCCGAAAAATACTATTTAGTCATCACACCACGCTGCCATATCTCAACCAAAGAGATCTTCACTAACGAAGAACTTAAACAGCATTACTCGCCTGTACGCAGTTTTGACGAGCTTATGGCAACTGAATTTGGCAATGACCTCATACCAATTGTCAGAAAAAATTACTGTGAAATTGGACACACTTTAGACAGATTGGTAAAATATGGAGTTGCTGCGATGTCAGGAACTGGAGCTTCTTGCTTCGTCTCATTTGACAGTGAGCAGCAGGCTCAAGAGGCATTATCAGACTTCAAAGCTGACTTTGAATACGATGCCTTTATCGCCCGCTCAGTAAACGTCTCACACGTCATCACAGCACTTGCATCTGCTAAGTAATAGCAAACAGATCGTTTAACCTTATCACTTCTGTACGTGGTCATTACAAGATCAGAGCTAAAAGCTTAACGCACTTAGCCTATATAAAAGATCACGGACAATCCTAAAGAGCTTAGTTACACTCCTATCCATGGGCGGCTAGCTTTAGCATAGTAACTAAGCGTAAGTTACTCATTTGGTTTTAGTCTCAACTATCTCGTAATACAAGTTAATTTGTATCATGAAGTTTTGTTATCGCTGTCACATATGGTTTTAACAGCATCTTAAACTCAATTTGAGAAAACTTGGCTTGTTTAGGCGTCAGTGATTTAAATTTCTTTGCGTAAAGTTTGCTGTTTTAGTGGTAAGATAGCGCCGACTCAAAGAGGCAAAGTAATTTGCTTCAATGTTCTAAATTATTCTCAGGACTCTTGTATGGCTGATATGAAGTTATTTGCTGGTAACGCTACTCCGGAACTAGCAAAAAAGATTGCCGCTCGACTTTACACCCGTTTAGGAAATGCAACCGTCGGTCGTTTCAGCGACGGTGAAGTCCAGGTTCAGATTAATGAAAATGTTCGCGGCTGCGATATCTTCATTATTCAGTCGACCTGTGCACCGACCAATGACAACTTAATGGAACTGATTGTCATGATCGATGCTATGCGTCGTGCTTCAGCAGGCCGTATTACCGCTGTTGTTCCATACTTCGGCTATGCACGTCAGGATCGTCGTTTACGTTCTGCTCGTGTACCAATTACCGCTAAGGTAGTTGCTGACTTCTTATCTTCTGTTGGTGTAGACCGCGTTCTGACCGTTGATCTTCACGCTGAGCAGATCCAGGGCTTCTTCGACGTTCCTGTAGACAACTGCTTTAGCTCTGAGATCTTCGTAAGCGACATGCTTGAGCAGAATCTCACCAACCCAGTAGTTGTTTCTCCAGATATGGGCGGCGTGGTACGTGCTCGTGCTATTGCTAAGCTCTTAAACAACGCTGACATTGCTATTATCGATAAGCGTCGTCCACAGCCTAACGTATCTGAGGTTATGCACCTCATCGGTGACGTTAAGGATCGTGACTGTATCATCGTTGACGACATCATCGACACTGGCGGCACCTTATGCAAGTGTGCTGATGCTCTGAAGGCTCGTGGTGCTCTGCACGTAATGGCTTACGCTACCCACCCAGTATTATCAGGTAAGGCTCTTGAGAACATAGCCGGTTCATCATTAGATGAGTTAGTAGTTTCTGACTCTATCCCAGCTACCGATGCAACTCGCGCAATCTCTAAGATTCGTTACTTAACCTTATCTCCAATGCTTGCTGAGGCAATCCGTCGTATCAGCAACGAGGAGTCCATCTCTGCAATGTTCGGTACCGTTTAATCGTACTTTTGCACAGAGATTAAAGCTTTAAGCTTTAAAAACAGGAGCATGCTCTAACGGGCATGCTCCTGTTTTCGTTTGGGTAATAGAAAATTACCAATCGCTATCTGCAGCTATAAATTAGCAATTGACTTAGCAAGCTTAAATTACTACCTGCCTAGTAGATTAAAATTATGAACTGCCTTATACAGGTACCAATTGCAAACTGCTGTTGGCAGGTTAAAAAGTAGTTTTTACATGCTACAGACGCAACTTGAGGAGATGAATTTGATATAATTTTCTAGAAGTAGGAAATTAGGAGTCCCCATGTCCCAGTCAAAGAGTTATGTAGCCAAAGAAAATAAGATTGAGCTTGATGCTTTAGAG
>NZ_CABTML010000029.1:0-3039 GCF_902485895.1 uncultured Anaerobiospirillum sp.
AATAAAAAACGGCATAAAAGCTTATTTATGCCTTTATGCCGTTCAATAATTTGATAATCTATAAATGATTATTATGACTATAAAAGATCCTTAGTTAATCTATGAGTGCCATGTACAATAGAGCTCCTATTATATCACAAGTTAATAATAGAGACACCATATAAAAGAGCACAAAAAAAAGACCACTATATAATAACTGGTCTTTCTTATTGATTTAGTGCTCCTATAACATAGGTTTCAGGATTCAAGCACTAGCTCTATTTTTGTTTATTGCCTTATTCTTTATGCAACATCAAATTACAAAGGATGCGTCTTGAAGCAACGCCAGTGACTTAGCTAACAATAGGTCTTGCTTTACTTGACTTTGTCTTATCACGAAAGGCTTGAATAAATTGCCTTACCCCATAACATTAATAACAATTACCCCAACCTTCTTTAACTCGCCATATCCTCGAGTTTTGATCTTCAAAATCTTTTTCAAAAAGGGATATCTCCCCTTTGAAATCGAGATTCAAAAGTGTGAACCCTTCATTATCCCAAGGGATAAACAAATAATGACTATAGTAATCAAAGTGACTACTATCAGTAACATCATTAAGCTCACTACCAGTTAGTATAAATGCTTTAACTTTGTAACCATTAGACCAAGACTCATCTGCTCTCTGATACTTTACGCAAGCTTCTTTTAACTCAGAGGCATTAGCCGATATAGATAACCATGCGCAAAATGTCATAGCAATAATTGCAATTAGGCTTTTCTTTAACATTAGTGTACCCTTAAGCTTGTTTTCTTATATTTTACTCCTTGCATTAGGTAAAATCCCCTGATTTTTTCTTCCTGTACAACTCTAACTATTCCATTTTTATCTTTTGAGTAAAACAATAAATACAGCACTCAATGAAGATAGAAACTACATCATCAATCTACCGCTATTCTTGCTAACCTTAGTTCTAGCGATACCCATTGGCATTTCAAACTTTATCGCTAATCTCATACGAGGCAAAAAGAAGAAGAAATAACCCCCAAGCACCTGCCTAGCTCCTGACTTTGGGGAGCTAATTACATAATTATTGTATAATACGCGAAAGTACTAATTTCTCAGGTGATTCGTATGGCAGCTAGCATCAAAAAGTCTTCATCCCGTCCAATCACAGTAAAACTAAAACATACTGGCCTCGTATTTGGTCTTATGGATGCAGACAATCTCGCTGGAAAGATCAATGCAATGATTGGCAAGAGTGGAACTAACGTGCAGATACAGTCCGGTGAGCTTGCTAAGCTAGCAATCATGAGGTATTTAAGTGGTGATATGCCAGGCGGAATCAACAGCATTGAGCAGTTTGCCAGTACATTGCCAGCTAACTTATTTGCGTCATCTGAGACGTGTGAGGGTAATCCTTACCTGCACGCTAACAGGTACTCTTTATCAGACATGCTTGACCGTATTGCGGAGTACGGACCGACTAAGTTCTCAACAGAGATCCTGTCATCTTTAGTTGATAAAAACAGCATTACAACAGCACATCTTGACTCAACGTCATATCACTTTCACGGACACCCTCAATATAATCTTGTGGAGATAGCAAATGAAAACTCCAAAGAGCCTACAGAGATTGTCGATGTCCTTCCTGACAACCCAATTAGCCTTGCCCATGGTTATTCTCGTGATAATAGATCTGACCTTCCTCAGGTCAATCATCTCGGCATAAGCGCACGTGTTGACGGTGTGGATACAGCAGTTATGCTCTATCAGGCCGCTTTTGATGGAAACATGAACGACAACACTAGGTTCCAGAAGTTTTGTGCAGATGGGGAGCTGGATTATCTTAAGCAGGCATACCCAAACATGAAGACTCTTGTAGCTGACTCTGCTGCAGCTAATGCTCTAACTGTTAAAGCCTGTCACGAATGTGGAATAGAGTTAGTTACTCGCCTAAGCGATTCTCGAGTCAAGAAAGATTTCGACAAAGTGCACTCAGGCATCGTACCGCTATCTACAGTGGAAGTGCCTGTGCCAGCATGGGCCAAAGCAGGCACAAAACCTGACAATATCAGCTATGCATGGTTAGGCACTCAAGAGTTGAAGTCAAAGGATGGAGGCTCTGTCGAGGTGCTAAAAATCATGTTCGTAGCTGAGTCTATGCGTGAACTAAAGACAGCATCAATCAAACGCAGAGCCGAAAAGGAGCTTAAAGATATCGAAGCAAAGCTCGCTAAGCTAGTAACAGTTCCTCGTTCATGCGAAGCAGATGCTAAACGAGATTTTGAAGAGTTCACAAAGAAGCTTAAATATGTGACAGTATCTGAGCCGCAATACGAAGAGATTAAGGGATACGCTAAGGCAGGAAGACCTAGCGCCAATGCTGAAAAGGTTGTAACTGGTGTGAAAGTCCATGCCAAAGCTGCAATCAATGAAGATGTAGTGTGCAGTGCAATTGAGCGTGAGCTCTACTACGTCGTTGCAACAACCAACCTGGGCACTGAGTTGACTGAGGAGAACGCTCTTAATCTATATCAGGTGTATCACGGTCAGTCTGATATCGAGTCCCAGTGGAAAGAACTCAAGGCAACAGGAACATTCTTCGACTCCATCTACCTGCACTCTGAACGCAGGATTAGAGCCTTACTGTCCATTGTCACAATAGCTCTCTTCTACGCAAGAAAGCTCATTACCTGTGTAAGACGTGCTCTTGAGAAGCATGGCCTGTCTTTATCATTACACAATGAGCCAGACTGTAGCAGACCAACACTTAAGACCTTTCTGCGATTCGCATCAGGCGAGAGAGAAGACAGCGATATGCTGATTTCAAAAGGTCTTGTATGGCTTCCTGATGATATTGAAACATCAATTCTCTACCTAGTTGCACTAGAGATTGGCGATGAAGCGGTCAAGTTTTACACAGAGGACTTCTACCTCAAACACAGTGAGTTTATCTATAACGCCATAGTTGATATGAGAACAGCCTTTAAAGAGTCTAGAGTCAGCGAAAATTAAGTTTTAAAAAAATTAAAATCAGCATGAAACAAGAAATTATTGA
>NZ_CABTML010000030.1:0-54728 GCF_902485895.1 uncultured Anaerobiospirillum sp.
ATCAACTGTAGTGAAAAAAGAGGTATAAATTATTAAAGTTAAAAAACTGGCAGTCAATCAACGGCATATTTAAAGGCCGATGATTTAATATGCAAAGATTAGTTGACTAGTTTAATACCACTTGATAATCTTTGGTATGTAGTAGTCAGACTATTATTGACGTTAGAAAGGTATCTTTGTCCTTGGAGGGCGCTGTAATTGGTGTTTACATATACTGCCATGATCTTATCTCCTGATGTTTGTCGTCAAAGTGAGATCCTAAAAAGCTTTTGATCCATAGACGGCAAATAATCTTTTGTAGGCGTTGAGCCTATGTACTACCTTAGTTAACGGAAATTATTATCGTTAAATATGACAATTGTGGAGCGTTTATAAGTCGTGGATTTATCTTTTTATAAAATGGCTTATATATGATGTTTGTATTGCGGCACAGGGAAAGGATGTTGTGATCTTTTAAATTTGGCTTGATAGCTTGTTTGTCAATTGGTGGATTTATATAACATAACAGCCATAATTTTGGTGATCCTGCTGGTTTAGGACTCTTGGAAAAGCGCTTTTGACGTTGAGTTTTAAAGTGAGGTGGGTGGCTATTAGCGGCGGTGATCTTGAGATTTGAGGGCGTTAGAAACAACAAAGCCCGCGAAGCGGGCTTGTTGGATATCAATGGGGTGACACTGCGATCTTGCAGATACTTGATATCAGTATATAGCTTGTCTTGGTAATTATGTCTTAGTTGGACATGATGTACTTGAAGAACTTGAGCTTGGTAGCGTCGTCAGCCTGATTGTAGAGGTTGACTAACTGATTGTAGGTAGCCATGTTTGCATCGCCAGCCTGTACAGTTGGAGCCTGGTTAGAAACAGCGGCAGGAGCAGCAACTGCAGCACTTGCAGTCATGGCAGTAGCAGCAGGAGCCTGGTTAAAGTTACCAGCACGAGCCTGAACGGTCTGCACACCATTGTTAGTAACGCCTACGCGAGGAGAATTGCTACGCATCTGATCTAATACATTAGATGGAGCGTATAAACGATTGATAGAAGCTAAGTCCTCACGATAGTCACGTAAGATAGCAAAACCAGAAGTGGAGGTCAGGATGTAGTAAGAGGCCTGCTCTGCGTTTAAAGGTGCCTTGCTCTTAGAGTCAATCAGGTTAATCTTCTGAGATCTGGTGTATACGTCTGCCTCATTCTCATCACGAGGGTAGTCGTAAGTGAATGAGTACTCTGCATCAGCAGGCATATTAGGAATCTCTACCACGATAGGATTAGCTGCCTGGAACATACGAGCGCTTCGTGCATTACCGAAGTTGCCTTCAAACAGTAAAACGATCTGGTGACGGCCTTCAGATAAGTTAAGGGTTCTGTTGAAGCGGTTGTAGTCGTAATCAGAGTCCTGACCGTCAACAAGCTTGATAGAGTAGTTGACAGGGACAGTGAATGAAGCTGCCATCGCATTAGTAGTGAGCGCTAAAGCGCCTGCAATAGCACTAGCCTTCAGTAAAGCACCTAATTTGGACATGATTAAATTCTCTTGAAGTAAAGAATGACCTAATACAATGCAAATATTAGCTCAATCAGAAATAAATTTCAGCACCGAACGCAAATTTGTTCTCATTTAAGCCAAGATTCTTAGTCATATCGAGGCCGTAGAACTTGATTGCTTCACCGTCTAGATCAAACTGACCTTCTGCAAAGACAGTAAATGCAGGTGTAAATTTGTAAGCCACACCAACACCCAATTCAGAGACGATATCAATACCGTCATAGTGCTTAAGGCCGTAGCCTAAAGAGAGGCTCAGACCGTTCTCAAAAGCATAGTTGAGTGCAGTATCTACAGTGTAGATATGGTGATTCATATAAGCGTATTTAGTAGCGCCAGCGTATAAGGCTGCGTAAAGACCGCTGCCTAAAACACCGTAAGATAAAGATGCGCCGTATTCTGTTTTAGAGCCTACATGCTGTGCTTGTGACTTTTTAAGAGCATCCTCATAAGTTCTGCTATCAGCGCTAAGCATATGGGCAAAAAACTTTTCAGAGTTAGTTGGATCGCCACCAAAATCAAAATGGTAGTAGTCGATACCGTAGGCAAAAGTAACGTTTTTTCCAAACTTAGTGGATAAAGATGCAGCCATACCATGTTGAGCACGCAGTGGGGTATCACCAAGCTCATGGGTAGTCATCATGTAGGAGAGCTTTAAGTCCCAGCTTAAAGCACGAAGTGAGTACATGATTGAGGCAGGCTTTTGATCACCAAGCAGATAGTAATCTGAGGCATGACCCTCCATCACGTTGAAAATATCAGTAACGCCAGCAACTGAGTAGTAAGCATTATCAGCTTTACCTAAAAGCAATGTGCCGTACTGATATGCATCAAGGCCTGCATACATGTAGCGAGTATAGGCAAGATCGCCTGGAGAAGAACCATCTGCATTGGAGGTAGCTTCCCACATTGCCATCATAATGCCATCGAGACCGTGAGTAATGTTTGAGCGTCCAGAGATGCCTAATTCACCTGAGGCGTAGATGCTATTGCTATCGTTTTCTTGATGAGCAATGTCTTTGTACGTGTCGCTATCAACATAGGCTGCTTGAATAGAACCAAAGATATCAAAGCTAACACCATCTTTGTTGTAGACCTGAGCAGAGTATGCACTAGGCAAGGATAGAGTGGAAACTGCCACTAATGATGCGCATGAGATGCCTGCTAGCTTTTGAGCAGCAGGTGAAAATGCTTTACTACGCATACTATAACTTCTCATAAATTAACCCTGAACGAGCTACAGGACACGGTACTAACACAATGAGGCTGCCTACACTACTTAGGAGCATCAGACCAAAGGACAAGCAACAATACGCAAAGTTCAAGAAAAAATGTGAGATATAGCACTCACTTTGAGCAAAAGAAGGCTAATAAATCGCCTTAAGCTAGCACTTTCAATCTTGATGTCAAGTCAGTTTGACTGTTGATATCAGTTTTCTTCCATGTACTAATGGCACAGCCATAAGAAATGATGTGTGCTGATAGAGCGTTTAAACGATGCTTGATGAGCACTAACTTATAGTTGCTTTTCTAAACCTAAGCTCTAAATGTGGCTTTTTGACAGTGTTATCTGGAAAACTAAAAGCAGAACATTGCGGCATAAAATAGACAAGATTTAACTTAGCAAGCACGTGTTTTGCCCATAAGCCTTTTGAGGCTAAGGAACAAAATGACGATCGCTAGATTGGCTTACTTGAGTAAGTCTTATTGTCGCAATAATATGCAGTTGCATAGCACTATAGACTATTAGAGACTAAATATGTGTCTCATTGGCAAAATATTTAGTCTAGTTATTGGCAAATTTGCCAAATATGTAAAGATAATGATGCAAAGTCGTGCTTATTTGCTACTTAATAGTGCTAATCATCTCGTGCAAAAGACAGCACTAACAAAGTAATTAAGGCGGAAATAGAGCCTCATCGCTTCTTAAGCTGACGAGGCTAAAGATGCGGTATATCACGCTCAAGGCTACCGCATGAAGAGATTTGTTTGATTACTGTAGATGGCTACTTAGACGGCCATTTAGCAGTAATGCTATGGATGATGACTACTTCTAGTCCTTAAGGCAGAGCTGACGGAGCTCATCTACGCTGTTGAGGATGAAGTGGGCGTGCCATTCGTTTGGATTACCACACTCTTTAGGACCATAGCCCCACATGGCTACTGCAGAGTGCACTTTGGCACGGTTTGCGGCCATGATGTCGTTTAAGTGATCGCCTACATAAACAGCATCGTATGGGCCAATATTCAGATGCTCTAAGGTATGTAAAATTGGCTCTGGATGAGGTTTGTAGTTGCTTACGCTATCGCAGCCTAAGATTAGAGATAAGTTTTGGTAGAAGCTGTACTTTGAAAGAACCTTTTGTGCCATATCAAAGTACTTGTTGGTCACAATGGCCACTTTAATGCCGGCCTTTTCAAGATCTGTTAACAGCTGCTCCATGCCCTCAAATGGCTTGGTGAACACATTGATGTTATCGGTGTAGTACTTGGCAAAGTAATCACGCATTTCACCTTCAATCATGTTCTGATCTTGCTTGTCTTGTGGGATGGCAAGGCGTAACAACTCACGCATACCAGCGGTGATCTTAGAGCGTGCTAACTCTTCGTCGATATGGTCAAAACCGTAGTGCTCTAAAGTGGCATTGCAAGCGGCGATGATGTCTGGAGCAGTATCTAAGAGGGTACCATCAAGGTCAAAGATAACAGCTTTTGGCTGAATGCATGGAATATGGTGCTTCATCTATTTTGATCTCTGTTCAGTGTGCAATGCTTACTCAATTGAGGCGCTATAACTTGCCAAACTAACTTGCTTTTAGGCAAGTTACTGCACTGAGCTAACTCCTTGCTCAGGCTGTTGTAATGACTTGTTGGCGCTTAGTGCTTGATAGGCTCTAAGGTAGTTATCCTTTAGCCTAAAAAGCGCATGCAAGTGTACAAAATGGCTAGGCTAAAAACAACAAAGCCGCCCTCTAATGTTTAGAGAACGGCTTTTCAAAGGCTAGTGTTAGCTTGCGTTGCTAGTACTAGCGCTTGGATGCATGCAGGTAAAGCATGTCGGTTGCTAAGGTAGCTGCAGCTAAAGCAGTGATTTCAGCATGGTCGTAAACAGGAGCAACCTCAACTACGTCATAGCCAACGATATTGAGCTTGGTGAGCTTACGAATGATCTTTAAGATCTTATCGGTAGAAAGACCGCCGCAAACTGGAGTGCCGGTACCTGGAGCATATGCTGGATCTAAGCAGTCAATATCGAAGGTGAGGTAGACTTTGTTGTCACCAACAGTCTTTTCAATTGAAGCGACGATCTCATCAACGCTTAAGTCATTGGCCATAGCGCCATGGATTACGTTAAAGCCTAAGGACTTGTCGTACTCAGTACGAATGCCAAGCTGTACAGAGCGGTTTGGATCAATGAGGCCTTCCATTGGAGCATGGTAGAACATGGTGCCATGGTCAGCATCAGAGCCATTTGAGTAAGTGTCTGAGTGTGCATCAAAGTGCAGCAGGCTCAGCTTCTCACCGTTCTTGCAGAAATGCTTGTAGTGAGCGCGTAACAGTGGCAGGGTGATGAAGTGGTCACCACCAAAGGTAAGGCAGGTCTTGCCTGACTCTAAGAGCTTTAAGGTGTGAGCCTCTAAAGCTGCAGCCATAGACTTAGCATCACCAAAGGAATAAACGAGGTCACCACAGTCCATGATCTTAAGCTTGTCTTTTAAGCAGAAGTCCCATGGGTAACGGCAGTGTTCCCAATCAAGCTGAGTGGAGATATTGCGGATAGCTTGAGGTCCAAAACGGGAACCAGAACGGCCTGAAGTGGCAATATCAAAAGGTACGCCAGTGATTGCTACATCAGCAGGCATATCGTAAGGATTGAACACTAAAGGAGTGCGTAAAAAGCCAAAAGCATTAGCCACTAAAGAAGTGTCTTCAACTTGGTTTAAGGTCTGAAAGCCGCACAGCTTATTTGGGTTGTTAACAACACAGGCGCTCATTAGATCTGATCCTCTTCTAAGTATGTATAACCGTACAGGCCAGTTTTAAAGTCATCAATCAGCTGACGTTGTAAGTGCTCTTCTAAGCCGCTATCGCGTACTTCACGAGTAAACTCATTTAAAAGCTTTGATGGGTCAAGCTGAACATACTGCAGCATATCTGCAACAGTATCGCCCTCATCGCTAAGACGCAGTCTTACCTTGCCGTCCTCATAAACATATACGTCTACAGCTTCGGTGTCGCCAAAGAGGTTGTGCATATTGCCTAAAATCTCTTGGTAAGCGCCCACCATGAAGAAGCCGATATATGGAGGGTTATCACTATCATACTCAGGGAATGGCATGGTAGTAGCCACGTCATCACCGTCCATGTAGTGATCGATAGCACCATCTGAGTCACAGGTGATATCAAGCAATACGGCTCTTCTGGTCATTGGTTCATTTAAGAACTCAAGTGGCATGACAGGGAAGAGCTGATCAATACCCCAAGCATCAGGCAGAGATTGGAATAATGAGAAGTTTACGTAGAGCTTATCTGCCATACGCTCTTCAAGCTCATCAATGAGGATGCGATGAGACTTATTGAGCGGATCGAGCATCTTTTTGAGCTCATAGCAAATGCTTAAATACATCTGCTCGGCATAGGCACGATCTTGCAGAGTGTAATCACCAGTGATAAAGCCGTGGTGGACATCGCCAAGATCAAGCTGACTGTCATGTAGCCACTCACGTAAGGAACGATGCTGCTCAGGCTCATGCATTAAAGTCCAAGTATTCCACATGGACTTGAGTGGACGAGGAGCGTCAGGAGCAGGCTCGTGAACGTGACGAATGTCAGCAACACGCTCAACACCAATGACGTTAGAGACTAAAACAGTGTGGTAGGCAGTAATCGCACGACCTGACTCAGTAATAACAGTTGGATGAGGCAGATTATTCTCTTTACAGGCATCGCCAATGGCCCAAATGATGTTATTGGCGTACTCACCGAGGCCATAGTTAACTGAGCCGTCGGATTGTGAACGAGTACCTTCATAATCAACGCCTAAGCCACCACCCACGTCAAAGCACTGAATCTTGGCACCAAGCTTAGCTAACTCAACGTAAAAACGTGCAGACTCACGTACACCGTTGGCAATGTCACGGATGTTAGACATCTGTGAGCCTAAGTGGAAGTGAATGAGCTGTAGTGAATCGAGCTTGTCTTGGGCCTTAAGCTGCTCTACCAAGTCGAGTACCTGAGTAGCTGAAAGACCAAACTTTGACTTTTCGCCACCTGAGGCTTGCCACTTGCCTGAGCCTTGAGAGGCTAGGCGAGCACGTACACCTAAACGAGGTGATACTTTAAGACGCTCTGCCTCCTCAAGAGCTAACTGCAGCTCAGAGAGCTTTTCAATGACGATATAGACCTTATGGCCCATCTTTTCACCATTGAGTGCCATACGGATGTACTCACGGTCTTTATAGCCATTACATACGATGACAGAGCGGGTACGTCCTGCATGAGCAAGTACTACCATGAGCTCAGCTTTAGAACCTGCCTCAAGACCTAATGGCTCACCGCTTTGAGTTAAAGACTCAATAACGCGACGATGCTGATTGACCTTAATTGGGAAAACTAAGAAGTAGTCACCTTGGTAGCCATAGTTCTCACGAGCGTTCTTAAAAGCTTTGTTAATCGAACGTACGCGGTGTGGCAAAATTTGTGGGAAGCAAAAGAGAGCAGGGAGTCTTTGACCGCTCTTTTCACGTGAAGCTACTAATTCAGCTAAATCAACACGTGCCTCAGGAATATCAGGATCAGGGCAAACCTCGATATGGCCTTTGTCATTTACATCAAAGTAGCCATTTCCCCACCAGTTAACGTTATAGGCGTTCATCAGCAAACATCCGTAGTCAGTCGCACACTCAAATTATCAGTCAACCAGAATTAAGCCAAGACAAGACACGGTCTCATAAAAAAATGCCAGCATCAGCTAAACAACAGCACTCACACTGTTTTACACATGAGTCACGCTTAATTGCTCTTAGAGTCAATCTACAAGGTGATGTGCTTGGTCTTAAGTTGGTGGCTATTGATGTGTGCCCGGTACACGAAACTTCATAGCCATAAGTAGACAAAAAGCTAGTCTCTGTCGCATCAAGCTATAAATCCCATCACTGTTAATAAGTGATTGTCCGATTGTGCCAAACTTACCGCCCCATAACAAGAATCTTTTTGGGCAAACCTAATATTTAAGCAATTTTACGATTAATCAGATATCGCAAGATTTATCATATTAGGTATATAAACTGTACGTAATTATGTGTGATGACTTTTGTTGTCAATTAACAAGTATAAAAACTAACTAAAGTGATCTACATCTCAATGCTTAAATAACATTGTGGTGTCAGTAGTTCATTCATATGATGCGAATAAAAAAATATGTTACGATTTTTACGAAATGTGAAAAATTTTTCCATCCTATCCCTAATGTTTTTTTCCGTTTGACACATAAGTAGGAACCTATGAAGAAGTCATACATTGCTACTTTCGCAGCCGCATTTTGCCTGACCCCCCCTAGCACACTCTTTTGACGTTTTCAATCCCCAAGATTTATATAATGGGAAAGGCGTCACAATTTTTAAAGAGAAAGAGCTGACAAATAAGAACGGCTTCCGTATTCCAGCCATTGCTGCAGGTGGTGGCGTCCTGATTGCTGCATCCGATGCTAGATATCAAGGTTGGGCTGATATCGTTGCAGGCAGCAAAGACGACCCAGGACTTTATAAGACCAAGGTTGTTACAAAAATCTCATTTGATGGTGGTTTAACTTGGTCTGATATTCAGATTCACAATGCCGATCCAAATGCGGGCGAGAGCGACTATATGTCTCTTTCTAGCGACCCAGCACTCGTCTACGATGAGAAAACTGGCACTGCGTTAATGTTTGCACTACGTAATAATGTCCATCTGTTTACTGGCAATATCGCTAGCGATAAAAACAACATGGTGGATAATGAAATTACTAATGCTCAGCACACATCTTTTATTATGTACCGCTCAAAAGATGGCGGTAAGACTTGGGAATCTAAAGATATTCACGACAGTTTGCTCAAACAGGTGAACGCAAACTCTGCCAATAAAAAGTTCTCTATTGTTTTCCAAGGCCCTGGCGGTGGCATGACCTACAAGGGCAAGATCTACGTACCTATTCAGGCGTGGGCTCATGAAAAAGATACTGGCAATAATACAACCATTTCAACTTCAGGCTTCATGGTTTCAGAGGATGGTGGTGATACTTGGACTGCCTCAGCCATGCTTATCGACAGTGTAGATAAGAAGTTAGATGGTACTGACAAGACCATCAATACATCTGAGAGCAATGTTTTCTACCACAAAGGTAAGATTCATATTGCCGTTAAAGATGAAAGTGGTTTAAACCCTGATAAGAATAAGAAGAAGCGAGTAGCATTCTCGTACGATGAGACTACTCGTAAGTGGACTCAGGTTGATGAAAGCTTCATTCCTGAAAATGTCTCACAGTGCGAGTCAAGCAGCTACAGCTTAAATGAAGATGTATACCTTGTATCATACGTCGTTGATGGTCGTGAAAATCCTGTTTTAGCTTCTAATACTGGTGTCAAGTTACAAATTGCTAATGGCAGCGGATTAGGCTACTCGTCAATTACTGCAGACGATAACAATATTTACGTCTTATACGAAGCTGTAACTGGCTATGAGATCGCTTTGAAGGCTGTAGATTGGAAGCATCGTGACTATGCCTCATTAAACACCCAGATCCGTGATCGTGCCAATACTCTTAACTACATGCAGAGCAAATTTGCATCTGAAAGTAACTACATGTCCGGTAGCTTTGGCAATGACACAGCAGGCGCAGAGATCGTAGGCAGCTCAGGCCCATTCAAGGGTGGCTTCTTTGCTAGCAATCGCAAGGGACTTAACGAGGATAACAACTCAGTTAGCGAATACGACTCATACGATTTTGCTTTCCTAGCTGGTTTTGAGCATTCTCTGTTCGATAATGGCACTGGCAATCTGATGTTTGGCTACATGAACTCTTCAATTGACTATGCTAATGGCTCAGAAAATGACGTCAATAGTATTGTTGGTGGCTATAGCATTGACTTTAAGGCCGATCTCTTTGGTTGGCGCTCTGGTGTAAACTTCATCCTGTCTGATAACAAGGTTGAGCGTAATCGTGCCGAGGGCTTAGGTAAAACAGCAGAGTTTGATAGCTCATCAATTTCTCTGACCAACGAGTTATACAAAGAGCTGTCATTAGATGAGTTCGGCTCTTTAGAGCTTGCTGGCGGTATGGTTAATACCTTCTTCAAGCACGACGGTTTCCGTGAGAAGGGCGGTGAGGGTACTGACGAGTTTGGTCAGCAGGGTGCTAACAACGCAACCTTTAAGAGTAACTCCATGCAGTCTCATGAGCTGTATGTGAAGGCAGCTTGGGATAGCAAGCCAATTGCGCTGAGCGATTTTGCAAACTTATCTTTCAACTCAGATGTTAAGTACGCATTCGATCTTGCAGATAGTGATGATTGGAAAGAAGAGTATCACACCTTCTCTGTAGACCGTACTTACTCTGATATCGGTGAGCTCTACTCAGCTCGCGATGGCGGCTTCTTCACTGCATCTTTAGGCGCTGATGTTGAGATCTTAAAGAAGATCAATATTGGCATTAAGACTCAGGCAGATACTGCAGGTGATTTCAGAGCTAACCTTGAGGCCAAGGTAAGACTGTAAGCACGACGTTTTCTTATGCGCTAAAGGCTTCAATGAGCGCAACCATCCTAAACTCAAAGAAGCATTATTATAAAGCCTCGCTTATGCGGGGCTTTTTTACGTCTTGAGCATAAGAAGGTAGTTAACAAACTCATAGTAGCCCATCACCAAGGCCTTCTACATTATATATATGCTCAGTACAAAAAGATTATGTTAGTTTGCAAAGCATGAGTTACTGATTTATATCGGATTTTGCAGCGATGTGATCTATGGTCGTAAAGAAAGCGTAAGTAAAGGGTATAATATGCGCCGCTGCTTTCTTGCTCTAACTACAAGTACTGCTATGGATAAAGCACTGTTTTGATGTTCTTGAGGATATGGCTTTGCAAAGCTTTTGCCTTTTTAAGGTCTAGCCTGTTTTGCATGAGCCTTTGTCTTTTTAAGGGCTAGCCATGCTTTGCATGAGCCTTGGCCTTGAGTTGATAGTTGTGCTTTTTTAGCATGCATTGTGGTTACAAGAGATCTGATTGGTATTATTGATTTTGGTGAATTTCATGAACTTGTCTGAGACTATTGCAGATTACGACAACAAGGTCGAGTTTTTAAAGTCTACTATTACTAGCATTCAGGACTACCCAATTAAGGGTATCTTATTCCGTGACATTACCACCTTATGTGAGAACGGTAAGGCCTTCAAAATGGTCACTGACATGTTCTATGAAATCTTCAAAGATCAGAAGATTGACAAAGTGCTCTCCTCTGAGGCTCGTGGCTTTGTCTTCGGTGCACCTTTAGCTGAGCGTTTAGGCGCTGGTTTTGTTATGGTACGCAAGAAGGGCAAGTTACCTCGCGAGACTATTAAAGAAGAGTATGCTCTTGAGTATGGTACCGATGAGCTGCATATCCACACTAACTCTGTAAACAAGGGCGACCGTGTTTTATGCATCGACGATCTGTTAGCTACAGGCGGTACTATGATTGCCACTTGCAAATTAGCTCAAAAGTGTGGTGCTGAAGTAGTTAAGGCTGCATTCGTTATCAATTTGGTCGATTTAGGTGGCTATGATAAGATCAAACAAGAATGCGGTGTTGATTGCGTAAGCCTGATGGACTTCCCAGGTCACTAGGCTAGAGCATCAAGTTGGATAAGCTGTTAACTCTTAGCTTTTTAAGCTTGTCCATGAATTATCGACACATCGCTAAGCGAAAGGGGCTTTTCTTTTTTGAAAGGCAACTAGATCGCTAGTGTGCAAAGATGGGCCGTATGGCCCGTTTTCATCATTGATTGCGTCTTTGATAAGACAGTTTAAGGAATCATTATGGCTATCGACCTTGGCGGTGAGTATCTTGCTTTAGCCCGTAAGTATCGTCCTCAGGTGTTTGAGGATGTGGTCGGTCAGGAGCACGTTCTAAAAGCTGTCTCTCATTCTATCGATGCTGGACGCACTCACCATGCCTATTTACTTACTGGTACTCGCGGTATCGGTAAGACCACCATTGCGCGTATCTTTGCTAAGGCTTTGCAATGCCGTGAGGGTGTAGGCTCTCATCCATGTGGTAAATGCGACGCGTGTGAAGGCATTACTGAGGGCAACTTCCCTGATGTAATCGAAATCGATGCTGCCTCTCAGACTAAGGTAGATGACACCCGTCAGCTCCTTGAAAATACTCATTACCCTCCTATCAATGGTCGCTATAAGATCTACATCATCGACGAAGTGCACATGCTCACCACTTCAAGCTTTAACGCACTGTTAAAGACTCTTGAAGAGCCTCCTGCATACGTCAAATTCATCTTAGCTACCACTGATCCGCATAAGATCCCAACAACAGTACTCTCACGTTGTCTGCAGTTCCGTCTGCGTTCTTTGAACACAGATGAGATTATTGGACAGCTCACTAAGATCTGTACTAAAGAGAGCATTACATATGAAGCAGAGGCTTTAACTGCCCTGGCTCGTGCAGCCCGTGGCTCGATGCGTGATGCTTTATCTTTATGCGATCAAGCCATTGCTCTTGGTAATGGTTCATTAACTAGCCAGTCCGTACAGTCCATGTTAGGCACTGTCGGTGATGCTTTAATTCAGGAAATCTTTGAGCTCTTATCAGTAAAGTCTGATCCAAACGCTCAAACTCCAACTGCATTTGCTACTCTGCTCGAAAGCATTCGCTCCAAGGCTCCAAACTACAAGAGCCTGCTTGATGAGCTGGTGATCGCTTTCCACGATTTAGCTTTATTCCAGCTCATTGGCGACACTAAGCTTGAGGTATTCTCTTTTGGTACCTCAATGCTGCGTACTTACGCCTCCCGCATGCGTCCTGAGCAGATTCAGCTGTACTATCAAATCGTACTTGAGGGTGTACAAGAGTATCAGTATGCAGCCGATGGTCGTTCTGCATTTGAGATGACCTTATTACGCCTGCTTGCCTTTACACCTGAAAAAAAAAACTCTTTAGAGGCGAGTCAAACAGCGTAAAGACTGACAAGCTCTCTTTGCTTGTTGCCAAGATTTATCCAGAAGGCTTCAACACAACAAGCGCCTCAACTACCTCATCAGCAGGTGGCGCTAGTGCAGTTGCGTCTATTCAAAACTCAGATCCTGCCTTATCTGATCCTTTATCTGAGCTTGCAAATCTCTACTCACGCACCAAGAAGACTGATATTAGCGGTGCGCTCAATCAGCTTAAAAATCAAGCTGCAGCCATCAAAGCTGAGGCTGCATCCAATGTAGCCACTAGTGGCACTGCACAAGCTTCGGCATCTGCAGCGCCAGTACCATTTGTGCCTTTATTACGTGGCCTTGGCGATGGCGATATCAAGCGCTTACTTGAGGCTGTAGAGTTTGGTGATAGTGCGGTACAAAATTGTGTTAACTCACTGTGCTCAGAGTTAGGTCTTAACGATGCTCAGTTAGCTGAGATTATGGCTTTAGCCCAGAAGCTTTCTGCATCTAAAAAGCAAGTTTCTGAGGCCAAAGAGCATCTGTTAAAGGTACAGCAGCGTACCTTACAAGAGCAGCAGAAGCTTGCTTCCATGCGTGCATCTTTGCCTGCTAGCCTAAACACTGCCTCACAGGACAATAGCCATACTCCAAACACTGATTTTGCCTATCCAAAAGAGAATACCTTTGAGGGCAAAGGACCAGATGGCGGTATGCGTGAAGGCTTTACTCTGCCAACTTCAGGTCAAAGAGCCGCTCTTGCTCTAGAGCAAAGTACTAAACAGCAAAATCAAGCTGCTTTAAATGGAGCTGACAGCGCATCAAACTTAACTCAATCTGCACAAGCCTCTAGTGGTATGGATGCAAGCCAAGCCGTACAAAGCAGCGCAGCTAGTGCATCTGCTGTTGCATCTAACGGCATGGCCGATGGTCATACTCAGCTTGGTACCTTTGATGGACGCAAGAAGGTGTCCACTGATGAGCGCTATGCATTCTCAAGCTCTGATAACACCATGGACGAGATCCGCAAGCAAGGCAGATCTAGTCTCTTATCTGAGCAGCTTGCTAGTCAGATTCCGACCTTTGATCCTGAGTCTGAGTGGTCAGCAATTCGATCTGATCGCGCCTTGTTCACCTCCTTAGTCCCACGCGTTCGAGATTACTTAAGATTCTTAGTTGCTAAAGAGGCAGAGATTTCTGCAGATAGCCATAAAGGTAATCAACACGACACCAAGTATGAGCTCAATGCTTTAAATAATGTCATTGCTGGTATTCAAAGCTTCCAGCAAAGTAAGGCTAGTGGTGTGCCTGTTGATTCTGCTGCAGCTAATGATGATGCACTCAAGCTTAATGACAGCGCAAAGCCAAGCCCATCCATCATGCAAATGCTCATGGATAAGCTCTCACTACCTCAAGGTACAGAGTCATCTACAGCATCTGCCTCAACTGAGCAAAGCACTGCGCCAAATACTGATGATGCAGTTGAGGACTTTGCTTTTATCCAGCAAGATGCGCATGGCTATGATGTAAATGATCCACGTCATTTAGGCGCTCAATTAGTATCATCGATCTCGCTTAGCAACAACGATAGCTCGATTGCTCCAGGCGGTAGCTTTGAAGCTCCTCCAGCTCCACCACAGCTGAGCTCAACTGATGCTAATGCCGCATCCACCAACGCAGCAGCTAATCCTGCCGATGCAAACGGTACCCCTGCAGCTACTAGCAGTGCTACAGATACAAATGTGGCAGCTGCAGCCGCATCGCCATTTGCCACCATGGGCTCATCTAATGTGGCTGATAGTGCTAACGCGTCTGCTCAAAATCAAAGCGATGCTGCAAACGCAAACGCAAGCACTACAACTAATCAGGGCCACACTCCAAGTCCTCTTGATAGATTACCGTCTGTAGAATCCCAAGCAGCAGAGCAGGGCGCTGCTAGCGCATCTGATCCAAATACAGCTCAAAGTGCTGAGCAAGTATCTACTAACGCTAACGCTGCTGATCAGGCATCTACTAACGCAGCAGCGCAAAGTGCAGAGCAAGCAACAGATGTGGCTGTGCAGGCAAGTGCCGATAGCACGGCAGTGCTTGATGGCGCTTCAAACGATGGTGGCGATGAAGTTAAAAAGGTAAATGATGCTTCAGCTCAAGCAAGTTTATCTTTAGCAGCAGGTACTGAGGGTGTTGCCTTATCTAAGCAGGCTAATAACTCTTTAGCAGCTATGGTCTCATCTCTTGCTGAGGTTGAGGGCCATGGTGATGATCTAAGCATCGATGACATCATGGGCACTGACTTTATTCCAAACCATGGTGATCTCACACCAGCTGCTCAGATCCTTTCTGGCAAGGAAGATAGTAAAAAAGCTAGTGATGATCTGACTTTAAATGATAAGCAAGATGCCAATGTTGGCGCATTGCTCAGCGGGGCACTCACAGCTGATGATAGTGCAGCTAATGCAGCTCAAGATGGCACTGCACTTAGAGGTGGTGCAGCCACAGATAGTCTCATCAATGATGAAGATCTGCCACCTTGGGACTTAACTGAAGAGGAGATGAAGCGCTTTAGAAAGCTAAAAGGCTCTGATGCGCTACCTCAGGCTGCAGATCTGTCAAAGCAGGATAATGGCCCTGTAGTAAATGAGCATGCTCATATCTTCACTAACAACTTATCTGGCGCTGTTACTAGTACTGATACCCATGGCAATAGCAAAGCCGTGGGAGATAAAGCTTTAGGCGGTGCTGTTTTATCAAATACTGCAAATGCTGTTGATAATGGCCTAGGCCTTAGCAATGTAAGCACAGCTAGTGCTGCTGCATCAGCAAATAATGGCAGCATTGCATCTTTAGACAAGATGGCCATGTCTTTAGCTAATGAGGCTGAAGGCGCTGTTGAAGGCGGTGCTGTTATTGCCTCAGATCAAGGTCATGCTGGCACTCTCAATGTCAATGCTACAGCTTTAACTACCAACGATCTTAGCAATGATGCCAAGGCTCAAGACAGCCAAAAGAAGATGCAGGCAGCGGCTTCTGACTTTGAAAAAGCTACTGCAGCTATCAAGTCAGCCCGTAGCGAGGATGAGCGAAAGGCATTAGAGCAAAAGCAAGCAGCGTCAGCTTTAGATCTGCTTAACTCTTTTGGCGATAAGGTCGAAAGAGAAATTGAACTTAGCGGCGGTAATCAACCATCCCCATGGGACAATCTTGCCTCCGTAACAGTTATCAATGTTAATGGTACGGATATTAAGCTCAATCGTCCGCCAAAGACTGCTCTCATGCAATTAAGTGATAGCAACTTCCTTTTAGATAGTGATAAAGCCCATAGTGGCCGTAAAGCACGAATCTTTAATGGTGAGATCAATCCTTTCTTCGGCGAAAAGCACGACTTTGCTCAAGAAAATGGCACTGTAGAGCAGTACTTAAGTGCGTGTGAGGCCGATGAAAGAAACCTCATGCAATTTGATCACGACATGGCTAAGGCTTGCTCAGAGCGTATCGAAGCACTCAAGGCTCAGGGTCAAGACTACACCAAGCCACACATTGATCTCTTGCGCTTATTAGCTCGCTCTAATAGTGCACTTGAGAGCACCTTACCAAAGAAAGTTGAACCATCCGCACCTCAAGGACAAGCTCCAAACCAAGAGCAAAGCCATGCTCCTGCCCAGCAAACTAACGTAGCCCCAGTGCAGCAGCCGCCAATGCCAAGCGAGGCTCCTGCCCAAATGCCAAACCAGGCTCCTGCCCAAATGCCTGGCCAAATGAACAGCCAGATGCAAGGTCAGATGTCTACCCAGGTGCCTGGCCAGATGCAAGGTCAGATGGCTCCAGGCAATGGACAAAACTTTGGCAATGGTCATGCACCTCAAGGCAATCAGTTTGTAAGTGGCCCAAAAGGCATGCCTCCAATGCAAGGTCAGATGGGGCATGGTAATGGTCAAAACTTTGGTAATGGTCAAAACTATAACCAAAGCCAGGGACAGATGGGACAAGGTCAGGGCCAAGGTCAGGTACAGGGGCAGGGCCAAGGCTATGGCAGTGGTTCACAGCAAGGTAATGGCAATTTCAATCAGGGGCATCAGGACAATTACGACTTTGGTCAGCGTCCTGATTATATTGCCGCTGATGATGACTTCTATGAGTCTAGTGCCTCCATTAACATGGCTGCAGTTGCTGCTGCTAGCAACATGGGCTCAGATGATGATTACTTTGATGATGCTACCTTTGGTGTAGATGGTGGTGGCGCATCCATGGATATGGGGCCAATGTTTGATGCAGCCGAAGCTGCTTTAGACTCATATGGTGCTGCACTTACTCAAACTGAGGTGGTAGGCAGTAATCTGCCTGCAGTTCCTACTAAGGCACCTGCCTTTAAGATGCCAGGCAAGAGACTCATGGTCGAAGATGATTTCTTAGAGACTTTAGAGTCAAAGGATCCTTGGTATGCCTTCTTAAAGAAGGTCTATCCTGAGGGTGGCCCATACTTCTCCATCTTAACTGGCGCTGAAAGACGTATTGATCCAAATGATGAGAATCATTGGTTCTTAGTTTTAGATGAGAAGTCAGACTGGGGATATATTGCCCACAACTTCTGGGATGATGCCCGTAAACGCTTTGAGAGCGAGCTTGGTCATGCCATTGCACTTGATGTGGTAACCGAGCCACAAATACCTCGTGGTGCTCCAATCATTGAGGCTCGTTTTGCGCTGCAGGAAGCTATCGCAAAAGAAAGACAAAATCTGACTAAGCTTGATGGTTTAAGCAAGCTCATGCGTATGATCGGCGAGGATATCGCCAATGCTTCCATTGAGCTGTATGTCAGCGAGCCAAATGAAAGTCAGCTTGCTGCTAAGTAGTTAAGCTTTAGCTTATGCTCACTTATGTACCGCAATAAAAGCATGTTCTAAGTCATGCAGTAGCAACGGGGGCAAAAGTGCATATCGTGGCTCAAGCAGACTTGAGCAAAGTATTTTTTGCTAAGTAAAGATCATGAGATGAGGCTAATGGTAGCGATACCTTTAGCCTTATTTTTTTGAGGCTTTTTTTACAGAATAGTGGCTCTTACTTAAGCTTGTCATACAAGGAGTGCAAAATTAGTTTGCTTGTGATCATGCATGTAAAGCTATTGATCTTAAGGATTAAAGCAGCTTTCATGAAAGTTTATTGTTTTGCAAACACTATGATGGGCGTATAATTCAGCGCTTCAATAAGGCGGTTAAGGAATTGCCATCTTTAATTAAAGATAATGCGTGATCCTTAGCCATGCAAGATTGCTAATTAAGTGCTGCTAAATGCCTCAAGCTAAAGAGCTAAAGCATAGCTTTTGTCGGCAAATGAGCGGCCTTTGCCTTATGTATGATGCATTGCCTAATACCAAGCTGCATGCAACCATAACACTGTATGGCCTAAGTAATACCCTGCCATCTTTTTTGTATTTGCTGTGTACAAGTTCTTAGTTATATTTTCTTGATTGCTTCTAAGCTTGTCGGTTGCTGCACACTCATCGGTACATGGGGTTTGAGCCACGTAGTGGTTAAAAAGATTATTTGTACGCTAGTACTTGATAGATATTTGCTATTGCTGTGTTAAGCCTATCTTTAGTTGAGTACACTAGTGCGTATTGAAATTTGGATCTGTCAGATTACAAGCACTACATGCAAGTAAGACCAATTGATCTTAAAGGTCACATAGGCCTTTAAGCTAAATCATCAATAGACGCATGGTTTAGTTTCACGGTTTAACTTTAGTTAAGTAGGCTTGAGTAGCATTTGCAAAAGAGGAAAAAGATGAGCTTTAACATCCCTGATGCTGAGAAACGACGCATTGTCGTAGTTGGCGGTGGTTTTGGTGGTCTTAAGTTATGTACCAGCCTGGCCAAGTACCCAGACTATCAGGTGGTTCTGATCGATCAGAATAACTTCCATCAGTTCCCTCCGCTCATTTATCAGATTGCTACTTCTGGTCTTCAGGTAAGCTCTATTGCCTTCCCTTTCCGTAAGATGTTTGCTGGAAGCAAGAATGTTTACTACCGCATGTGTGAACTGCGTGAAGTTTTCCCTGAAGAGCGTTATATCCAGACCTCTATTGGCAAGCTTGACTACGACTATTTAGTTATTGCTACTGGTACTACCACTAACTACTTTGGCAACACTAAGATTCAAGAAGAATCTATGCCAATGAAGACCATTGCCGAGTCTTTAGGTTTAAGAAACGCACTGTTAAACACATTCGAGCGTGCCAATACTTGCGCCTCAGAGCAAGAGCGTGCTGAGCTGTTAAACGTCATCATCGTAGGCGGCGGTCCAACCGGTGTAGAAGTTGCCGGTGCTTTAGCTGAAATGCGTCAGCACGTACTGCCACGTGACTATCCAGATCTGGACACCTCATTATTTAAGATTCACTTAATTCAAGGCGGTAAGCGTCTTTTGCCTGCCATGAGTGAGAAGGCATCTGCCACCTCATTAAAGTACTTAACTAGCATGGGTGTTGATGTTCAGCTCAATGCTAAGGTAACCGATTACCAAGATCACGAAGTTAAGCTGCGTGATGGTCGTTCCTTTAAGTCACAGTCCATTATTTGGGTATGTGGTGTTACTGGCCGTCGTATTAAGGGTATTGCTGAGGAAAACTATGGTCCAGGCAATCGTTTAATTGTTGACGAGTTTAGCAAGGTACAAGGTTACGACAATATCTTCGCTTTAGGCGATATCGCTTTAATGCGTACTGAGGAGTATCCAAACGGTCACCCTCAGATGGCTCAGGCTGCTATTCAGCAAGGCCGTACCTTAGCTGCCAACTTTGTTCGCGAGCTGCGTAATGAAGAGAAGCAGCCTTTTGTTTACAAAGACTTAGGCTCAATGGCAACCATCGGCCGTAATAAGGCTGTTGCTGACATCTTCGGCTTAAAGCTCACTGGCTTTATTGCTTGGATGATTTGGATGTGGGTTCACCTCATGTCCATCCTCGGTGTACGTAACAAGATTGCAACCTTAGTTGATTGGGCATGGTCATACTTCACTTACGATAAGTCCAACCGTACCATCATTGCAGTTAAGCATCCTAAGGTTATTCTGCAACGTAATTACGACATCTCCATGCGTCACTGGGGTGAGCGATCTGAAGAAATTGCCATGGATGCAGCCCGTATCTACGCAAATAGAACCAAGACCTCAGCCGAAGCAGAAGATGATGGCGATTCCGTAGCCGAGGAGTTAGCACGTAATGCTCTTGCCAAGGCTGCAGCACGTTTAGATGCCATAAACAACCTCAGCATGGAAAAGGCAGCTGCTCAAAGCGCAAATACCTCAACTAACGACGAGGCTAAGAGTACCGCAACCGAGAGAGCCGAGCCAGTAGCAGAGCCAAAGGCTGCCGATCCAGCCGCTGCAGAGCCTGCCGCAGCCGAGCCAAAGGCCGCTGACAAGGCTTAATGCCAGTCCAAAATAATGTTTAGGCCATGCATGCTCTGAGACAGCAAGGCCTTAAAGGCGCAGTATCTAATGATGGGTACTGCGCCTTTTGTCTATTTGGGGGCTAGCACTGCAAATGCATGACGCTTAGTTGAGGTCCCTTAAGGCAGCACTATGCATAGTCAGTTCTGAGCGGCGGTGGAGTGGGGTATTTGGCAAAATGCAGCTGCAAAGAGCTGCAATAAGTAGCGGGCAATTGCTGAAACAGCCAGCCTAAAAGACTCTTATGAGACTCTATATCTAGACAAAGTTGTAATACAACATCAAGAATAATGAATGTTTATGCACGGCTAAATTGAGAACTAAAATGCTCTGTATGCCAAGTGAGAAGAGCTCTAATTATAAGTATCTATGCGATGTTAGGGGGCTCATAGTTTATTCAGTGCCTCTAGTGTCAAAGCATTATGTTTAGCTGATGGCTTAGATATTGCACATTCAAAATTGCATGGAAACATGCTTAAACAAACACTAAAGCACTACCAAGCTGACAATAGCATGTAGCAAAGGCTCTGGCTCTAGTGATAGAGCTGTCAGATAAGATGCAGCCATGAAAGGCACAGCATTAGAACAGCTTTAGCATAAAGCTAATGCAGCTTGCATTAGTACTTAGTTTCATATCATCTTGTTGCCTAAGCAAGTTGGCAATTATGCCCTTTTATCTAGTGCAATGATGGCTTTGCGTTGATATGAGCATATGTACAGCTAGTTTGAGAGCTAGTGCTTGCTAATTGCCGTTTATGGCGGTGGATTAACTGCAGTTTTAGGTATTAACTTAGTGCGATTTTGCATTCTTGCTGTGCAAAAGCAAAGTGTGTGATTTTTTGCACGATATAGATTAATTCTTTGTCATTAGCATACATAACCGCAGCGTATTGTTATGATGTGTATGACAATGTCTGTTTAGAACCTAGATACACACATGCATTACCTTGGGGATTTTTCACATTTAAGATTTTTCTTTGCTATACTCTATAGCTGTAATCATGTGTAACTTGTCTTCAAGCTGTACGTAGATGCATTTTGTGTCCTCAACTTTCTAGATATTAAAGTTGATGTCCATCTAATTAGACAGAGCATTTAGGTTAATCTTTACTGTTGTTTGTCTCACTTTTAGTGGTCTTTATGCATTATTGTTAGTTAGCGGTGTAAAATGTAGCTAACACTCAACAAAAGATAGCGTAAGGCTACTGATATGTTGAAGCTGTTAAATGATTACAAAAGTTTTCAGAAAAGCTCTGAAAACACTCATCACTGCAGATTTACTTAAGCACATACAGCTATGCTCTGCTATGTCGCGTTATAAAGAATTTGCTATGTGTTGATTCGGGGAATAGTTATAGACCTTTTAAGGCTTAACTATTCGTAGTACGGAGTTGGGATGTAGATGCATACCAACACTGAAGATGGCACTTAAAAAGCACTTAGCTTAAGTGCTTTTTAAATCTTCAGATATCCCTAAGCAAATGCTTAGGTATGTGTGCATGGCTCATAAGAGTCTTGTATACACGCTACCAAACGATTCCTAAGATCGTTTTGGCAGTTGTATGTGAGTCCCAATCCAGGAGAGTTAGCGGTGTCTGATACCAACGAAGCTCAAGGCCAAGCGAAGCAGCAGCCGATAACTAGCATGCTGATGAGTACAGTTCCGTATTGGAACTCTCAAAGTCAGGCTTTTTATTACGAGCTCTCCTTTGTTACTAACGACCGAAAGACACGTATCACCCCTGAACACACAGCTGAGGTGTTAGGCCGTTACCTCGTGCAATCACAACTTGATAAGTACGTAGGTCCAAAAGCTGGTGTAGCTATCAATGTTCAGTTCACCTCGACCTTCATGGATTTCCGCCATGACATCAACTACTCACGTATGTTGGTGCGTCTGCCGTCGAATCAGCCAGTAACTCCTAGCCTTGTTCAACAGATGCGCGAAATGAGTAACTTCGGTATGTCATTTGCGACAGACTTAGAGACTCTCATTCGTGAGAAGTGGCTTGAACATATCCCTCGCTTTGATTACGTTGTGCTCGACATGCACTCACCAAATATCGCTAAAGATATTATTGCAGTGCAAAGTCTTAAGCAGATTCAGCCTCGTCTGAAGATGCTCGTATCCAACATTCAAAGCCAAAAGGAAATGCGTGTAGCATTCTCCTTAGGTGCCTCTATTGTCACCGGTAGTGGTATGTATAACCCACTGCCACCTTGCTTAATTAAGCCACCTTACAACGCCTCTACTAAAGAGCTCTTCTTAGAACAGCGTCAGCTGTGTCTTTTAATGAGCTTTATGTGCGCTCCTAAGCCAAATATTGAGCAAATCAATATGTTACTGCGCTCCTCATTCAAGATGTGGCAGTCCATTAACGTATTGGCTAAGAGTATTGATAAGAGCGTATTCTTCTCATTTAAGTCGATGGAAGATATCGTTAAGCACTTTGGCGGTCATGGTGCGCGTAATCTGATTTCTTTAGTTGTAGCCTCACTGCAGTACGATCTTTATAACCGTGCTACAAACTTAAACGGTGATCTTTTGCCTGACTACTTCAAGCGCCTGCTAACTAAGGCTATCTTCATTGAGTCAGTGTGCAAGCTGTATCCTTACTTTACTCCTTGCCGCGATATGATCTTTGAGTTCGTGATCTTCCATGGCCTCGATGCTATGGTTGTTCATCGTCCAGATAAGGTCTTTAGAATCACTCAAGATCTCATCAAGCCACGTTGCCGTTACTTACGTGTGCTCCAAGACCTCATCATTTTAGGTGATGCTCTTGAGTACATTAACTTCCGTAACATTCGTGGTGTAGCCCAGAAGTACAAGCTTAATGACCTGCGTCTTGTCTACTTACACGAGCAAGCCGCCATTAAAGCCATGGACTACATGATGACCATGAAGATCCTCCGCTAATAGTAAAAGCAAACAAGCTTCGAGCCCCGGCCACGCACGCAATACTCAAAGCCAACGCAAAAGCCAAGAAAAAGGCCAACGCCAAAGCCACAGCTCAACGCATCTACATTTCTCTAGGCCGACTTCTTGCCGGCCTAAACAAGCATTCCCAATCATCCGTGCAATTCTGCCTATCAAGGCCACAACCGCTACAAGTGACGATTAGTGGCACCAACTGCAGCAATTTGCATTGAACTCATTGCATAGACTTACGCAAACTCAGGTATGAGTTATAAGCGCTGATCTCACAGCCCGCATCATAGAAGGCAAGATCTCAATATCAAGGGCTACGTCCATGGCTCTGTGGCAAAGTTTCTCCAGCTGATGAAACTTATTGGTCATCTTCTAAAGATTGTCATTATCAGCGCCCGCACACGAGACATCAACAAAGCCACTAAGCACGAGCAATGGCTCAAAAGCCACGACACCCCAAAAAAAAAGGCCATGAGTCCCCGCAGCAAGTCAAAATCAGAAGAATATGAAGCAATCTATGCGCAAAGTATCGCTGCAGATAAGCACTAATGAATGAACATGCCTAAAGCACAAACAAGACATGAATGGTTCGCAATGCCAGACACACCATCAATAGCGGCACGTATCAAAAGCAAGAAAGGGAAGTACAGAAGAATAGGTTGGTCGAATAAGAGATGGCTAGAAATAGCCTAAGAAAGTGAAGATGGTTAAGAGTAGGCCTTGGGATAGGAAAAGGCATTAAAAAAGCGACCACAATTGATGCTCTATCCCTCACATCAGTCATGGTCGCTTATTAAGATCACGCCAAATTTTTCAGCCTAAGATGCCTTGGCGTGATCTTTAAATAGAGTTATTGCAGATGTTCAAATTAGAACATGTAACGGCACTGAGCGTTTACGCCGAATGCATCGGTGTTCTCAGAACCAGTGTAGTTGATGCCAAATGAGGTACCAAATGCACCGTACTGAGCGCCTAAGCCTAAGGTTACACCGTAGGTAACTTCGTCAAGAACCTCGGAGTTGAGGTCAATAGCACGAGCACCAGTGAAGGTGGTAGTGGACTTAGCCTCGGTGTCACCAGAGTTGAAGGTTACGGTCAGATCAGCGTTAGGAGCTAATGACCAGCCGCCAGCAACAAAAGCCTTAGATAAGGTTACGCCAACTGGTACGGAGAATACGTTCTGAACGTCAAAGTCAGTAGTAGCGATAGTGCCTTTAGCTGAGTTCAGGTCGTATGACTCGGTGTCCAGACGAACGAAACGAGCACCTAAGTGTGGGGTTACGTCAACAGCTGGGGTAGCAAAGGTGTACTGGCCAGTTAAGCCCATGGTTACAGCCTTGGTGTCAGCCTTGCCATGGAGGTCGAAGCCCTTAACGTCGTGTGAAATTACGGTTAAGGAAGCGTCACCAACTAAAGCAAAGTTGCCAAAGCCCATAGCTGAGTAAATGCCAAGGCCGTAGTAATCAAACTCGTCCTTTAAGCCGTTACCGTTGCCCTTGCCGTCTGCATCACCAGAACCGATGTTAAATACAGCACCGAAGCGCATGTTGCCGTTTACAGTATCGGTACCGAAAGCAACACCAGCTAAGTCAACTTCTGAACCGTATGATGCACCCTGAGCATTGAAGCCATCAGCATCAACAGACTTGTACATTGGGGTTAACCATACACCGCCGTTAGCCTGTGAACCGGTAGCAGCGATAGAGGCAGCCTCAACACCAACTGCACCAACACGACCAAACATAGCATCAGCCATGGTGGTTACAGAGGCAACAGCAGCCTGCTGAGCGCCAGCATAGGTTGCAGCATGAGCTGCAGCGTCAGCCTTAACACCAGAAAGGTCAGTGCGATCATTTGTTACAGAACTTAAGAACTGAGCACCAAGCTGAGACTTGTCAAACTTCTTAGCGTCAACAATACGATCCTTTAAGAGCTGACGAACTGGCTCTGAGACAGTGGTGAACATGCCAGCTAACTTGGTAGTATCTGGAGTAATGCTTTTTACAGTACCATCAGTGCCAATCTTACCGCTTAAGATACCATTAGCACTTACGAAGTTAACTTCGCCCTTAACTGTTGCACTACCGTTCTTGCCTGCAAATACTTTAACGCCTGTATCGGCAGCATCAAAGTCACCAGCAAATACAACCTTGGAAGTACCATCTACATCAACAAAGTCTGCAGCACCCTCGGCAATGGTAATTGCAGTACCAGTGAGCTGACCGTCAGCACCACGAGCAAATACACCATCATCAATGATTAAAGCTGCATTGCTGGCCATGATGAGCTTATCGCCGGATACGGCAGCTTGTAGTGCGGCATCTTTCTTAGAAGTGTCGATCAGAATACCGTTACCAGTAGTTACCTTAATTGCCTGGTTAAGAACTAAAGCACCCTTAACGTCATTAGCGCCATTTAAGAACTTACCTTCTGACATCAGGCCTGACTCAGTTAAGAAAGCCTCTACAGCAGCACGGCTTTCGTAGCCAATACCAACAGCAGAGTTCATACCAACAGCAATCTTACCGTCAACAAGAGCATCGCCATTTGTGTCTGACTGAGAGAATGACTTAACTGCAGCAATAGCAGCTTTCTGCTGCATATCAGGATCAACTACTAAGGTGCCCCCATCTAACTTAAGGGTCTTTACTTCTAAAGTAGCAGATGACTTGGCAGTGTCTGTGTTCTGACCAACAAACAGAGAGCCGCTCTTATCCATAGTTAAAGTATCAACCTTAACTACAGCCTCATCAGCAATCTGGAATGAAGTATTAGTGCTGGACTTAGAGTTTAAGGTCAGAGACTTAGCGGTTAAGTTACCTGACAGATCAGCAGCACCAGTAGCTGCGTCTGCAGAGATAACTACGTCTTGATCCTTAGCAGTTAATGAGGTGCCCTTAGCTAAAGACAGGGACTGAGTCTGAAGCATAACAGGAGCATTATCAACACCAGGAGCGGCAGTCAGAACAACATTACCTGCATCAACCTTAACAGAGGCTACAGCATTCTTAGCACCAATAGACTTGGCCTCTACAGTGCCTGAAGCCTTTGCGTGACCAAATGCGATGGAGCCCTTGTTTGCTGTGCCAGCTTCGATAGCGCCAGCCTTACCATTACCAGCAAGAGTAAGGGTTGAGCCGTCGCCTAAAGATACGTCAGCGGTTCCCTTGTTATTGGATACGAGATTGCCGCTAGCATCGGCCTTGTAAAGAACAGCGCTCTTATTGGCTGCAACCTCTACCTTACCGTCATCGGTGGTGACTTTAAGAGAGCCGATCATGACGTTCTTGCTGATAGTGCCATTTTTGCTGGTAGCAGCAATACCATCGTAAACGTCAGCATTCTCCTTAACATTATCAAGCTCAATAGTCTCGCCAAGGCCTTCAAGCTTAAAGTTATTGCCGAAGCTTACAAAGCCCTTTAAGCCTGCATCACCAGAGGTAAACTGGCCTAATAATGACTCTAACTGCTTTTCGTTGAGCTTGAAGCCTTTTTCAACCTTGAACTCAACGCTTGAAGTAGCGTCGGTCTTAATAGACTGCTTGTCTACAACTGAACCACTGCCCTTTGAGTCAGCAGTTACGAGCTCAACAGTGTTATCGTCCTTAACCTTGAAGAAGTCTTTCTGATTAACCTTAAGGGTAGAACCGCCTGCAATGTCAAGAGTCTGCTTAGTGGTTGAGCCTGACTTGAGAGTAAGCTTGCTTGCACCAGTGGTGTCTAAAGTAGAGGCATTCTGAACCTGAATTAAAGCATTGTCAGCAGTTACAAGGTCGCCAGTAACGGTCAGAGTAGAGCCACCAGATACTAATGCCTTACCACCGGATACCAGCTCTAAGGACTTAACAGACCAATCGCCACCCTTAACGTTTAAGGTACCCGCAGACTTGCCTGACTCGCCAAGAGTAATCTTAGTTGAATCAACAGAGCCTTTACCATCAAGGTTTAACTCACCACCACCGTTAACGGTAAGAGCTTTTGAGCCAGAAACAGTTAAGAGAGAGCCTACACCAACTTTGCCGCCAGCAATAGTAAAGTCTTTACCGTTTCCAGCGGTTAAGGAGCCTACACTAAGGTCTACCTTACCTGCAGCAATTTTTTCACCGGTAAAAGTAGCATGTGCACTAGCCGCTTTAATGCTGTAGCCGCCACTAGTCTTGATCTCAAGCTTGGTATTATCTACAAGACCATCAGCAGGCTTGATGAGCTTATCTAAGCTAATATCGCCAGAGCCTTGAATATCTAAAGCAAGAGTTGAGTCAGCGGCAGCGCCAGTTGCTTCTACTTTGCCTGCAAATACCTTATCAAACTGCTCAGTACTTAACTTTAAGGTAGCTGTCTTTTTAGAGGCTACTGTGCCAAAATCGATGGTGCCTGCGTTAGATACAGTGGCTTTACCGAGGTCTAAGGAAACATCCTCTGTAGCATGAGTTACACTAAGCTTACCTTTCTGAGCAATATTTAAAGCGCCGCCATCACCAGAAAAAGCAACGTTTGCTTTAACAGTAAGAGAAGTTGCATTCTTACCGTCTGTGCCTACATTGATAGTGCCGCCGTTTGAGGTAATGGCGCTTTCTACAGTACCATTGCCTTGATCAACTACAGAAATGGTACCGCCATTCAAAGTAATGCCTTTGGTTGCGCTTACTTTTGAGTGTTCTGTAGTAGCTGCCTGTAAGAACTGAATCTCACCTTTGTCGTATACAGTCAGATCGCCACTAGAAACAAGAGCGCCGCTTTGGCCAATAGTAAAGGTAGCGGTTGCAGCTGCAGCGGCTTTTGCTGATGCATCAGGAGTCTCGCTTGATGCTGGCTTGGTGCCAATAGCTATAGTATCTGCAGTTAATGAAGATGCGCCGGCGGTAGCGCCACCAACGTGAGCAGTACCATTCTTAACATTGACTTCGGTAACCTTAACGGTAGCAGCATTTTGCTTGCCTTTACCAATGACAAGCTCACCGCCATCAATATTTAAATAGCCTTTTTTGCCACCGTTTAAACCGTAGTTGGCAACGCCTGTGCCATTACCACCAAGAGTTAATGAACCGCCTTTAGTGATAGTTAAATCAAAGTCATTGGCTTTCTTATCACCGTTGTCTTCAATATCTTTAGCGGCATTTAATGTTGAACCAGATGCAAGGCTAGTCCAGTAAGTAGCATTTTCAGCAGCCTGAGCCTGACCTGCAGCTAAAGCGGCAGCGGCCATGGCGGCTACCATAGCGATATTGGCGTTCTTGAAGATCGCGCGGTATTGAGCCATTAAGAACTTAATGGCGTTGTTAGTTTGCTTCATTCTTTGCAAAGATTTTTAACGAATAACACGGGTACGATTTGCTTATCTTTTACATGTCACTGTATTGAGGAGCGCTTGCTTAAGCGTTGGCAGTGCATGGGCAAATCGAATAAATGGTTCTATCGTGACATTGGCTAAGCATCTATTGGCCGATTTGTAGGATTTGGCGCAGGCATGCGTAATTTTAATTGAGTAGAACAAAGCTAATTTCAGAGCACACTCAATCTTTCCATGGCATTGAATGCTTATGGACTAAAGATCAAAAAGATAGTTAGTTACAAGAATGGGTGATGATATAAGTTGCGGATGGGGCCACAACACACATAAAGCTCGGTTCTAACCTGACCAGCTAATCAAGCAGTTCTAGTTCGTTTAGAACTAAACAATAGAAGCTAAGACAATAGATTTGATAGAAACTTTGGGTAAAGTTCAATCAAAGTAAATTTGTTTTTACACACTTCCACGATGTATTAACTTAGTATACGTAAGGCTTGATGCTCAGCATATATATCAAATTTATCGACTTTTATGTAATATATATTGTGCTGGATTTGGTGATTATTAATTAGCTATTGTGTAAAGTTTGTTGAGTATCTTTACTGTGCTCAGAAAACGCTGGTAATGCTTGCCTTAAGACGGTCAATGAGTGCTATATAGTCTTTTGCTTATACAGGTGGAGGAGGTTAGCGATGCTTGTTAAGCAAAGCCTTTGTTGCTGGCGTTCTGGCGTATATGATGCGTTTGCCTTGCTTACTTTGCTTGCTAAGCGTGCGGGCGCTGTATGCTTGCTTAAGAGGGCGTTTGTAGAGACTTAGGCTGCGAGTCTTAAATGGCTTGGGCGCAGTGCCTTGGCAAGAGAGTATGTGCTTGGGTCGGATAAACAAAAGGCCTTGTAGAAGTAGTTTGGGGCTACTTACAAGGCCTTGTGCGTGTATAGCCTTGCTTATGTGGCTATACAGTTTGATGCATTAGGTTGGGCTTAACTATTCCCAGCCAGTGCCTTCTTCTTCTGAATCCTTAGTAGAATTGAGCTTCATGGCATTCCATACCTGATTGTGCACCTTGCTTTGACGTGCAGTTGGTGCCTCAGGGAAGTAAGCTGTCTTTAAAGTCTCTTCAGAAAGATTTACTGATGGATTGGACTTGAGTGCTTCATCAAGATTATCCATAGCCTTAGTTACAGGCAGGATGTAGCGAATCTCATTAGAAACTGAAGCTGCAACATCAGGACGCATGAGGTAGTCAATCCACTTGTGGCCGTTAGCAAGCTGTGGAGCGCCCTTAGGTACTACCCAGCAGTCGAACCATAATAAAGAGCCTTCCTTAGGGAATACGTACTCAATGGTATAGTCACGCTTAGCAGCTGCAGCTCTATCCTTAGCTTGAAGGATATCACCTGAATAGCCGATAGCCATGCAGATATCGCCAGAGGCTAAGTCATTGATGTAGCGGCTTGAGTGGAAGTAGGCTACGTTCTTAGCAAGATTAGTTAAAAGCTCTTGAGCCTCAGCATAGTCACTGCGTCTTTGACCTTTTGGATCTTTCTTCAGATAGTGCTGTACAGTAGAGATTACCTCTACAGGAGAGTCTAAAACAGCAATACCGCATTGCTTGAGCTTAGCGGAGTTTTCTGGCTTAAAGAGCACATCCCAGCTATCTACCTTAAAGTCCTCACCGAAGATTTCCTTAATCTTCTTGGTGTTGTAGCCAATACCAAGAGAAATCTCAGTGTATGGAATAGCATATGTATTGCCCTCATCGAGCTTAGCTAAGAGCTCCATACGCTTTGGATCTAAACCTTTGTAGTTAGTCAGCAGGCTCTTGTCGAGTTTTTCCAGGGCACCGGCCGCGGCAAGACGAGGAACATAGTATGAGGTCATCATGATGGCATCAAAACCGGTATTGCCAGAGAGCATACGGGCTTCAACCAGTTCGTTTGAGTCAAACATGACGTAATTGCTCTTAAGACCTGAGTCTTTCTCGAAGTTACTTACAGTATCTTCAGCAATATAGTCACTCCAGTTCCAGATGTTGACCTTATTGGCCTCATCGGCTTGAGCAGAAGTGCTCAGCATAGCTGCGCAAAGGATGCCGCTGCAGCAGGCAGCAATTTGTTTGAAACGCACTACCGTTTCCCCCAAATGTGGTTTTAAGAAAATATGGTTTGACGCATTGCCGCAAACAGATAAGCTTAATTAAGCCAAGAGTATTACACTCAATTTCCGTCGCAACTCAAAACCAATAGAGTTTAGGCAAAACGTCTCCCACTGCAAAGAAAAGCGACTCTAGTCAGACAGAAATGTACAAGAACAATGAGCCTGAAAAAGTCAGCGCCATTGTAACAGCGATGAGGTGTATAAGCCACAATATTTGATGCGTGCACTCAATTAACAAGTATCACCCATCAAGAGCGCACACCGTGCATCGAAAATGACCACATATGAACCATATTGAGCACCAAAGAATTAGGCACAAAGCTCTAAGGTGTCACTGTGTCTAAGCTAGTCTTCGCCTTAATTAAGATCATCTATAGTTTGTCAAAAGCTATACCGCTTTTTCTAATGATGGATAGAGGCTTGTGATCCCCACATATTGTTGTCTGCAGTAACAATAGCCATTTAAATTTTGGCAAAAGGCAGCAGTGGCCACTGTATTAATGGCCATTTCTTTTGCTAAAAATGCAGTGGTGGCAACTGTAGCAATTGTCATTTTAATTTTGGCAAAAGGCAGTGGTGTCCGATGTGGCAATGGCCATTTCTTTTTGAGTAAAAAGGCAGTGGTGTCCGATGTGGCAATGGCCATTTTAGTTTTGGCAAAGACAGTGGTGTCCGATGTAGCAATAGTCATTTCAATTTGGCAAAAGGCAGTGGTGGCCGCTGCGGCAATGGCCATTTTAGTTTTGGCAGAGGATGAATGGCTTGGATGTGCGGGCGCTTGGATAGGGCTTGGTTGGTGTTATCGCTTGCAAGGGCTGAGGTGGTTGCAAGTGGGTACTTTTAAAAACAAAACAGCCTGCAGTGGCTTGATGAGCTCTAAGCTTGGTGCAGGCTGCGTGCGGGTCGTACTTTTTGTGGTACGGCGTTTAGGTAATTTGTATGTGCTTTGTGCTTTTTTTAGTCTGAGATGGCTAAAGCTGGGATCTCTTGGTGAAGATCGTTAGCTACGATTTCATCGATGATGTTCTTGAACACGTCAATCAGAGCTGGATTGAAGACACCGCACTGATTAGAACAAATCATCTCAATGGCTGTCTCATGGCTAAAGGCTTTCTTATAGCAACGCTCTTGAGTTAAAGCATCGTATACGTCAGCAAGGCCCACTACCTGAGACCAAATGCTCAGCTCATCGCCCTTAAGGCCCTCAGGATAGCCACGGCCATCATAACGCTCATGGTGATGCAGACAGATGTCGTATGCATACTTAAGCACGCTAGAGGTGTTAATACCAATCTTCTTAATAAGCTCAGCACCGCGTACAGTGTGGGTCTTGATGATGTCAAACTCTTCAGGAGTGAGACGACCAGGCTTATTTAAGATGGCATCTGGAATAGCAATCTTACCGATGTCATGCAAGATGGAGGCGTAAGCGATATTGTTAATATCCTCATCGCTTAAGAAGGCGCACTCACCAAACTTAATCTCACGCAGCTTGTGCAGCAGCGCATAAGAGATATTACGGATGGAGAGAACGTGCTTACCAGTTTCACCAGAACGGAACTCAATGGATAAAGCCAGCGTAGAGATAACCTTAACGTTAAGCTCGGAGAACTCTTTGTTCTTACGGGCAATCTCACGCTCTTGCAGAAGATTCTTGTACTCTAAGGAGCGATGAATCTTAAATAACTCAATTTGAGAAGTTACACGCTTTAATAAGAAAGCAGGGGTGAATGGCTTCTCAATAATGTCAGAAATCTGGTATTCAAAAGCGGCTAACTGTTGATCGCGATCTTCTGCAGTAATGAGGAAGATAGGCACGCCATTTAACAGATTGTGCTCACGGATCTTCTCAAGATAGCCGTAACCATCCATAACAGGCATAGTGATATCGAGCAGTACTGCCACGATCTCATCGGCGTGATCTTTCGTGTATAAGAATGCATCTAGACCATTGTCAAACTGCGGGGTCTTGAAATCCTTGTTGAAAATGCAATCGAGAATCTCTCGATTCATCTCGATGTCATCCACGATAAGAATAGTGTTCTGATCTTGAATGTCCATCAAACCTCCGAAAGATCTAAAAGTCACTAAGTACTTTGCTAAGCTTATTTAGCAGGCAAGAACTTAGTGATTTAGGTTGTTGATTCATATGAGCGTGTGTCTACAAGCATGTGCTCATATGCCCATATGAATGTTTACTTATACTCTGTCATAATTTGCAGCAACATAACTTTGCCTGTCATAAAGCTAAGAGCTGTTTAGTTTTGGCAAAGAAGCTACTGCATTAAAGAAATCTGTGCAAGGGCCACTATTGTTAGCTTATGCATCTACATATAAACATCTAGAAGCTATTGTATAGCAATAAACAACAATGCATAAATGACATAGGCCACAACTAGAGCAAGTTTTGAAAAGTATTGAGCCTTTAGCGCGTAACTATCTGCTAAATGAGCAGCTAACTTAATTTACTCTAGATACATCAAAAGTATGTGCGTTTTCCTAAGAAAATGCTGGTTGTGAAACCTTATCTTCTTATGCTTTGGCATAAACATCAGCTTGCTGTGGCCAATGCGCCTCATTGTAGAGGCTTGTCTTGCTATAGCTATTGTAAGCTATTTCATAAGGTTAGAAAAACACCTAATGATAAATAATGACGGATTGGCTTTCACTTTTGTAGCTTAAGATAGAGAAAAACTCCATTTTTAAGCGCACTTGAGATTGTCTGATAGCTCATAAAATATGGCAATTATCTTGGCGCAAGTACAATTACACCTTAGATCTAGCAAGACCTCTTTGAGTAAAAACCACAATTTGACATGATAGCTTTAAGTGAAGCAGGGGCTTTTTACCTGAAATTTTGTCTGTGCAATAAATGTTTAAAGTGAGATCTAGGCACACATCGAGCTTGTATGACAAGATATGACAAAAACGGCATATCTATGATGATTTTTAGCCCCTCTTAAGACTCTTGCAAACATCAAGGATGTCAGTACTTAAGGAGCTAAACCAGATCTTTAGCTATAAGCCAATGGAGTTAACTTCTAAGCATAGCCGCTGTTATTAGCTAAGCATGTGCAAAGTAATTGAGCATAAGAAAAAGCATTGCCCTTAGATAACATTAAGTCGCATCAAGCTTTCTAGTTGCTTGAATAGCCACATCTAGCACTCAACAAACTAAAGTGCTTCTGGCGCTTAAGCAATGCCTCTAAGAACAAAGGAGCTCTCTAGTACACAGCACAGACATGCATTGTGTATCTTGCACACAACTAGCTGTAAAACACTAGCTTTTAAAGCTAGTGCCCGTGAGTGCTACATAGAGAGCTGTTAGTTTGAATAAGCATGCTGTAGTTAGACGTTGGTCTTAGCTCTGGACAAAGATTAGTCGAGCTGAGCGATAGCGTCACAGACCTTTTGTACCTCTGGCTCGGCTTCAGCGCACAGCTTTAAGGCTAAGTCATTGTCGCCAGCGCGTACAGCCTGAACTACCTTATTGAACATGTCGAATAAGGTGGTAAAGCCTAAGTTGCCACAAATGCCCTTAAGGGTGTGGGCCTGAGTCTCGATGCCTTTAAAGTCCTGAGCTGCGATAGCTTCTTTTAAAGCAGCGTAGGTTGGCTCAGTTAAGAATCTCTTAAGGTACTTGATGTACATTGGCTCAAAGTTAGAAAAACGCTCGAGTGAGCCCTTAACATCGATGTCGACAACAGTACCGAGTTCTTGTAAATTCATTTTTAAACCTTCGTCAAACTTGAGTAGGAGCAATGTTGCGAATTAAGCAACGACTTGCTCATAAATGAAAATAACTTCTCTTGTAGCTAAAGCATAGGCAGTGCACACGCCTAGCGTAAAGCACTTAAACACCCTGCTCTTTTAGATATCTCGTAGCGAGCAAAAAATCTATTTAAGCATCGAGCACTGTGCTCAATGCATCAAGCGCACTATATAGTCTACGCCTAAAATACATAGCCTCACCTTAGCATGCGGATAAATCTTAATAGCCTAGGCTGCATGGGCTTTTCTAGACCCAAGCCTACTCACACAACCGTACGCAGAGCTAAGGAGGCAAGCAGGGCCAAGTTAGCAAGAGAGCCAATGTGGCAAGCTCACAAAGCACTTGTGAGTATGAAGCTAAGAAGCCTTAAAGCTCTTGTGCAAGCCTAACAAGCTATTGTTATCAAGCAAGCTAAGCTTAGCCATAAAGCTAAGAATAGCTAGCAAGCACAGTTTAGCTAGCAACAAGCATCGAGCATAAACAGTAGGCAAAAGCCTTATTTATCATATGCCATCAAATGCAAGGTCACTGCCATGAGCTTACAAGCTGTGATAGATGCAAGTTAGCGCCTTGGATAGATCTTGCACGAGCGTAATTTACTCGTGCAGGTTGCAATATCTAGCCTATTAGCTAAAGTCGTCGTTATCGTCGTTTCTAGTTAGCTGAGAGCGCAGACTTACGGTGGTCTTAGAAGACTTTTCGTGAGCAATCTTAGGTGGAGGAGCTTTTCTCTCAGGCACCATGTGCTCATCTTGGCTGTAGTTAACAGCCTGTGATATGTCTTTCTTGTCAACTTCTTGTGGCTGCGACTCTGGCTTTGCGCTTGCCTTTTTAAACTTTAAGAGATTAATAAAGGTATTGTGCTGCGCTGAGTCGTGATCGCTGCTGAGCTGATTGGACTTAGAGTCATTAGTATCAGGCTTATTAATCTCAGGCTTATTAATCTTAAAGGAGCTTGAGAGCTTATCCACAGGGATTAAGCTTGGCGTTGCATCTTCATTGGATGCCTTGATCTCAATCTCATAGTACTTAGCATTTGAGACCGACTTCTTAACTTTATCATCGAGGTCATGGCTACGATGAGTAGCATCTAAAATAGGTTCGTTAGATTGTGCTCTAACTAATGCTTCATTCTTGTTAAGAATCTCACCATTGCTAGCAACATCATGTGTCATGCTCTTGGCATCTTTCATAGCATTTACTGTAGCGCTTCGGTTGATGCTATCTAGGTCAGCAAGTTTCTTAATAGCCTCATTAACCAGAACGGTATCAGCACTAGTAGCCTGAGACTTCTCATCGCTTTCCTGATGCACTTGTTGCTCTGAGAGTGTCTTAACAATGCTACATTCTGAGTCTTGCTCGTTTTTAGCGCTCTGAGCTTGTTCTAAAGATGCCTCGTTAGGAGCAGCACTGTTAGTATCTACATTAGCAACAGCTGCACTCTGAGCCGTATCAGCACTAGTATCAAGCTCATCGCTCTTAGCAGCACTCTTGCTATTATCATCCTGATTTGCAGCACTATCAGCAGCGCTAGCATCAGTAAGCTGATGCTCGTGGGATGTTACTGTCTCGCTTACATTATCAGCCTTGTCACTTGTGTCTTCGTGAGCGTCGCTATCATTTGCTAGATCTGCGGCATCAGCATGAGCAGCAACAGCTACATTGTCCGCTGCATTGCCTGCAGCATTACCTGCAACATTTGCCATCGCTGAGCTCTTGTAATCAGCATCAGTAGCACTTACGCTCTTGCTGACATCTACAGCAGCTACAACAGAGCTCTCGTCAGCTGTATGGCTATTAGCAAGATCAGTATCTAATTCATGATCTACACTAGCTACACTCGCAGGGGCGCTAGCTACCTCAACACTCTCTTGAGCTTTATTAAGCTCAGGTGCTGCAGCGGCAATGCTAGTAGAGCTATCTTGGCTGTGGCTTGTTTCATCTGCAGTGTTGGCGGTGCTTCCTGCAGGAGCACGCAGGGCCTGCATAACATCAAGATCTCTACGTGTAGCTACGAGCTTTTGCAGTACACGCTCTAAGACAGTAAAGTCTAAAGGCTTGGAGACGTGGGCATTCATACCAGCGTTTTGAGTAGCAGTAATATCCTCGGTAAAGGCATTAGCGGTACATGCAATGATTGGTACGGTCAGAGAGTCAGCTCGTCCTAAAGCACGAATAGCAGCTGATGCCTCGCAGCCATTCATATTTGGCATGCGCATATCCATTAAGATGGCATCAAAGGTGTACTCATCGGCTTCTTTGAAGACCTTAACAGCCTCAGTACCATCCCAGGCGCAACTTACCTTAACACCCTTCATCTGCAGAATGTCGCAGGCAATCTCCATGTTGAGCTCATTATCTTCAACCACGAGAATATGCAGACCTTCAAGCTTGAAGTTAGCTGCCGCATCAGTGCTATTACGGGCAGTGTTATCAGCACTATTAGCTTCAGCAGTGGCTTGTTCATTAGTGCTTATCTCGCTGTGCTGCTCTGTTGGTGCGTTATCACTCTGGTTAACGCTAGGTAGCAGGGCAGCTTGCTCTAATGCTGCATTAACGCCATTGCTAAAGTCAGCCGCACCACTGCTAGCAATTTGACGAATCTTATTTGCAGTATCGTCATCAGCAAGGCGGAATGGAATGTTGATGGTAAAGGTAGTACCTACATCCACTGCAGACTTAACCTTAATGTCACCACCCATGATGGTCACTACGTTCTTAACAATGGACATACCAAGGCCAGTGCCCTGTACAGAGTTAAGACGGTGCTCACGAGAGTAGGCATCAAAGAGCTTAGAGAGGAACTTACGATCCATGCCGATACCGGTATCTGACACTTCGATCATGAAGGATGGCTTGTGCAGATGCAGCACTTCGCGAATCGATACGTTGACCACGCAGCCCTTGTTTGAGTACTTAAGTGAGTTAGAGACTAAGTTATTTAAGATCTGACGGAGCTTTGCCGCATCACCAATAACTACATTGTGCTTAATATCGAAACTAAGATTAACTACCTTGCCTTGCTGAGCAGCATTGACCTTGAATACATCAATGTTTTCCTCAACAGCCTTGATAATGTCAAAAGGCTCGAGGTTTTGGCGGTTCTCCATTTGAGGACGAGCCACCTCAAGAATGTCATCCACTAATGCTAACAGCTGCTTAGAGGCTGTAGTCATCTTGCGGAAGATATCAGGTAAGGAGTCGGTATCGTTCATATTCATATGATTGATACCAATCTGACATAAGCCGATGATGCCGTTTAAAGGTGTACGCATGTCGTGAGACATGTTGGCAAAGAAGACGTTCTTTGACTCTTCGTTTTGCTTGGCGTTCTCTAAAGCGTCAGCTAAGAGCTTGTGCTCTTCAATCTCGGTGATCTTTTCTTCATCAATGAGCTTAAAGCACAAGATTGACTCATCGAGATCTAAAGACTCGTCAAAGAGAATACGGGCATTGAACCACTTGTAGCGATCGTCATTATCAAGCTTAAGCTGATAGTCATGACCAAAGTCGCGAATGGACAGTGAGGCTAAGTTACGTAAGTGGTTTATGGAGAAAGTCTTGTAAAAATTATTCCAACTCTCTGGGAGCACCATATCTGACAGGGCAGATAAGAGATCATCATAGCTATTGCGTGTAACTAAGCGCAGACGCATTTGATCAGGTGCTTTCAAGGTCGTGAAAGTACCCATCTTGAAGTTAACACGCAAGATGATTTGATAAGAGTTGCCTAATACCTTGAGGGCCTCATTTGAGGTCTCAATTTGTGAGGAGAGGTGATACTCGCGCCATACCATCCATACTTCAATAATGATAAATACCACTACTAAAAGTAAGAAGAGGTTTGAGATGGTGTGATAACTAAAGAGCACGTCCGAGTACAAGCTCGTTGTGATGGTATACCAGCCCGTGATCGGGTTAAACGAGGTAAAGACGTTACGTTTAGCTCCCGTAGGATCGATGATAGGCTCGTGGTTTTCCTCAGCATGATTTTTTACATGACTGTCAAAGAAACTATAGACAAAATCCTGCACAGCAAAATAGTCAGAAGCATCATCGTCATAGTAGAGGATCACAGTGCCGGCTGAATCGACTAAATAGAAGCTAAAGTTCTCCGGCACCATATTGGCAAAGGAGTGGGCCTGAGCTGACTTTTCTAAATATAAGTCGATGGCAATAACGTCCTTGGTATTGCCAATGCGTGCTGCAATAGTGGTGATAACAGTGTTAGTAAAGATATCGACATATGGATCAAGCACGGTGGCGTGACCAATTTCTGCCTTCATGGCCTCTTGATACCATGGACGGGCCTCAGGAATTAAGAAAGGATCGCCATCCCAATAGGTTGGGGCAACGATTTGGCCGTTGATAGAGGAGTAGATATCGATAATGAAGTCACGCTGTCTTTCTTGCAACTCATCTTTGGTTTTCTTAAGCCACAGCTCAAAGGCACGTTTACCGCCATCAGCATCAGAACGGTGGCTTTTTAAGAAGACATCTGCATAGTGGGCAATAAATTCGATAAACTGCTTTTCTTTAACAAACTCGTACTTTAAGGCTACATCTAAACGCTGCGCAGTTTCATTACCAGCAGAGTTAGAGCTAGCAATGATGTTCTCGCGCATCATGTATAAAGATGCCACTAAGAAGATAGAGAAGACGAAGAATAAAATGGTGCCATAAGACAAAAAGATCTTCTTTGCTTTGCGGGTACGACTGCGAAATAAAGAATATGCTTCGGATCGAGATTGGAAATTGAACATGGTAGTACCTGCCCAAACAAAGAATCTTTCGTCAACGCCATAGTGCAGATGCAAACAACAAAAGTGCCGCCATCTGCCAATGGATAGCAGCTAAGAGCCAGCTCTACACTGCCTACCTAAATTTACTTAGATAAGTTCAACGCCTTAAGCCAACAGCCAAGCCCACAAGCTCTTAACGCCAAAAGCCCCAAGCCATGCCTCACAAGCTCTTAACACTTAAAGCCCAAGGCCTTGCCCCATAAGCTCTTCAAGCCAAAAGCCCACAGACAAGCCCACAAGCTCTTATCGCATGAGGCTACTAAGCTATCGCTGCATATGCACATCTACACTCTTAACGATGAGAAGGCCATTTAAACGCTGGATAACACCAAATAAGAACTTTATCTAAGTAACAATCTGTGCATCAAACTGACTGTAGCTACACATAAAAGCATGTTATGAGCAAAGGATGTAATACAAGCAAAAGGGCAAATGTACCAATGAGTGTACATTACGAATAACAAGCGCACCTGAGCAACTATTTGCTTTGTATCTCTTATGCCCTCTTGATAAAAAAAAACAGCATATGAGTGCAGCTAAATGTCTTTTGCAAAGATTGTGTTGAGACGTATCCCAAGATACATCGAGAGTTGATGACTAAACCTTAACAAAGCTTGAATTATATCATTAGGCAGCGTCAGCAAGAACATAAACTAGGCTGCAATTGTGAAAAGGTTGTATCTAGATTGCAAAATTTGAGAACTACCCCAGATTTTTCTGACAAATATCGTCTTTGAGCATACTATCTTCACCCGCACTTCACTTGCCATCAAACAAAACCGCACGCAACCACCCTCAAGTTCAGACCACCACAGGCATACCATCACGGCAAAACCTAAAATAGTCACCCATGTTCAGCCAAACAATAAAGAGCCAGCTAGTACTGCTAAACAATAACAAGCCAGAGAGTACTGCCAAACAATAAAGCGCAGGCGATGGGCGACTAAAGCAGAGTCCCTCCAACTATCGATTAATAGCTATAAACGCTCAGCCTACGACAAGGCACAAGCGCTTACTCTGATTCTCCATAAAGCTAGGCCTAATGAGCACCCAAAAGCACCACCTCACCATAGCGTCAACGACAGAATTTGGGCACAAGTACATACAACATCAGTAATCAGGCTCAGCTCCTTGATCTGAGCTGCAGTAAGACGAATGTTGTGCAGAGCAAAGGCGATAAATAAAGCGTTTTTGCATGCTCAAGATAAGCGTCAGAAGGATGGCACCATCATGTGGCATGAATCGGGCATAAGCATTACTTTGTGAGCGGTTCCTAGATTAGCTGTTAAGTAAGTTCAACTTTTGTACAATTGCTAATACAATGAACCTTAGCTCCTAAGTACAAGCTCTTGTACTAATAACGGTGCTCGCTGTGCGTATTAATGCGTATAGCTAAAGTCTTTTTCACTACCAAAGCACAATGCAAGCTTGCATGCTATGGCCTCAAGAGGCACTAGCTTTTGGTAGCAAAGACGATTTACATTTCAAAAGGAAGCCAAGCTTAGTAGCTTTTAACAGCTCTTATGGTTAATATAAGCTAACAGGCAATGATGCTTGGTGTGTCCGTTAAAGTAGGTTAAACCTGAAAGTACATAACTAAAAGACAGGCGCATGTGTAGCCATAACCGTATTGGCAGTACATGCACAGTGCAAGCTGATTTGCAGTCTTTAGTATGCTTTTAGGCTTTTTGTTTCAATCTTGCGATGTAGTGCTATCGCTAAGGCATAGATATGCGCTCAGAATGTATAGTTCTATCTGTTGCCAATCACAAGGGCGGTGTGGGTAAAACCTCCACTGCGATTAACCTTGCGTGTGCCTTTGCTGGTACGCGTCGTCGCGTCTTGCTTATCGATCTCGATCCTCAGGGCTCTGCTACTGTATCGATTTTGCGTAAGCGTCCTACAGGACTTATCTCATCTGGCAATGCCCTGATGAGTGAGGCATCCTTAGTTCCATGCATCAAGCCGTATAACTTAGCTAAGTTTGATTTAGTTCCGGCTAATGATGACTTAACTGCCTTTTGCGTCTCCTGCATCAATGAAGAGGGTAAAGAGTTTAGGCTCAGAAATGCTTTAAGCTCCTTACGCCTTATCTACGACCTCATAATCATTGATTGCCCACCAGCACTCAATTTACTCACCATTAATGCCCTGTGTGCCTCTGATGATCTCATCATCCCAACTACTTGCGATTACTTTGCGGTAGATGGCTTAAGCTCACTTCTGCGTCTCTTTGAGAAGCTCAAGACCGATGGCATGAGTAATGTGCGTCTTATGGGTATTGTCAGAACACTCTATAGCTTAGGCGAACCACTTGCCAAGAAGATTTCCGAGGACTTAAAGTCCAATCTTGGCACCTTGCTCTTCAACACCATCATCCCATACACCTCGCTCATCTCTGAGGCTCCATCCATGGGCCGCCCAGTCATCTTATATGACCGCAGCTGCCTAGGCTCCCGCGCTTACCTTTCTCTTGCCGGCGAAATCCTCAAGCGCATGGAGCAAAACCGCCTCACCCAAGCACCAGCAGAAGCAGATGCTAATGATGCAAACTCCGCTCAAGCCGCCCCTGCTGCTCAAGAGCACGATGCAAATCAGGCCACAGAGGCCCATCAAGCCCAAGCGCCCGCTCATGACCAGTCAACAGCAGTAGACAGTGAGGATGACTACCTAAGCGACGATGACCTGCCTGATTATGCAGAGCCACGCACTAACAGCTTAATTGGCAACCGTCCACAAAAAGCAGCCATAGCAGCGCCACAAGAGGCAGCTAGCGCCGTCCCAACCGATGCGCCAACTGCACCGCCACCAGCAGACGTTGCTGCTGCCACCGAAGCCGTTGCCAATAACAACCTTCCACAATAGAGTGCAGCCATTCACAAAGCTGCACTAAAAGCCTGTACTCCACTAAGCGCCCCAGCTCTAAGCTGGGACAACCATGTCGTGCCTAAAATAAGCTATTTGGTCATCAAGTCTACTTGCTCTAGAAGAGTCTCGACCTTTGCAACTATGCGCTTTTGTTCTGCTAGTGGAGGTATTGGCAGAAATTTGTTTAGAATAGTTGTACGACTGATTCCAGGGATCATACTTTTGGCTTCTTTGCTTAACTGCTTAGATATGCAATTAATGTATATTGTTAGATATTCGCCGAGAATTACATGTTTATGTGCTCTTAATGCCATAATTTGTCTAGCTATGTGCACATTTCCTATTTTGTTTATGGCAGTCTCTCCCACAGTTCCTTTACACGTTAGTAGTAGATCATTAAGTTCACTACATACAACAGGTTTTGAAGTCCATCGATTAATTATGATTTCACCATTTTTAATCTGACTGGCTCCAGTGATATAAGGTATTTTGCTGGTACTAGTGAGCTGTTCAGAAATATCATTTTTTGTTAAATCACGGCCCGATATTAACTCAAAGCAGTGTCTAGCTGAAACCCACTTCCATGAATCAGGGATCTCAAAAGGCACTTCGGCTGGAGCTTCGCCAATCTGCTCAACTACACCGTCTTCAGGTAGCTGAGGAACTAGCTTGCCTTGGATTGCCTTTTGAAGAATTTGGCCTCTTAGTACGTTTGCTAAGGACTGCAATTCTTCATATGCCTTTTCAGCACGGTCGATCTCGCCAAATAGTGATTCAATCTTGGCTGCAATTCTCTTTTGCTCTGCAATGGGTGGTAGAGGGATAGCCATGTTCCTAAGATATTTTAGAGGGACAAACTTTTGAACACTGCCTGATGATTGACTGCTCATTATGCTTTCTAGACTTTTTAATAGTACAAGAAGGAAGTCAAAGGATATTAATTTGTGTTCTTTATGTTTAAACAATGCAACGTTCTTTATTGAGAAATCAGGTACGTTATTTGGAACCATAACTGCGTTACCAATTGAACCAATCATGGCCATAAGAATATCACCTGGCTCTACGTTTGATCTCTGAATGAAAGATTCGTGATCTTTTTGACTTATGAACTTGACTGTGGAGAAATCAATTGTCCCGTCTTTAAGGTTTTTGCTTGTAACAAATGGCACGCCGTTCTCTACATATTTGGGGGAGTCATGTGTTCCATCACGAACATCGACAACGTCCGATATCTTGATCCATTTCCATGAGCCAGGGATATCAAAAGGTACTTCAGATGGAGCGTTACCAATCTTGTCAACGACACCTTCTTCTTGGAGTTGAGGTACTAGCTGGCCTCTAATTGCCTTGTCTAGAATCTGCTCACGCATACGTTTAAAGATCATTGCCAAGCTCCTTTTGCAGTTTTGCAAAGGCATTTTGTATGGTGGTTACCTTTTCTGACATGCGAGTAAATACTTCTTCCATTGAAAGTGTCTCTTCCTCGCTTTTGGCCTCGCTCATCCAAGTGATGTCCAAATTAACCTGATCACGAGCTAGGAGGTCTTCAGCAGAGTACTTTCGCCAGCGGCCATTTGGATTGTTGTCTTTATCATATGTCTCAGTGCGATTGGAGAGGTTATCTGCACAGTAGCACTTTACAAAGTCATCTAAATGCTTGCGAGTTAGCGGATTAGCAACTAGAGTGTGCTTAACATCAGTACGATAGTCGTAGTACCAAACTTCCTTGGTTGGCTCTCCTTTGGTAAAGAAGAGCACGTTAGTTTGAACACCATTAGCGTAGAAGATGCCGGTTGGTAAACGTAAGATAGTGTGAAGGTTAAAGTCTTTTAATAGCTTCTCACGAATAGCTGCACCTTCACGTTCAAACAGCACGTTGTCAGGAAGAACAACACCGGCACGTCCACCGCGCTCTAATAGAGACATAATGTGCTGCACAAAGTTAAGCTGGTTATTTTTAGTCTCGGTGATAAAGTCAGGTCTCTTAATACCGATAGAACCTGCTGGTCTTGCGCCAAACGGAGGATTGGCTAATACCACCTTACTAAGGTTCTCTGGTTCTTTTAAAAGAGAGTCTTCGCACTTGATTGGGCTATCGGAGATACCAACGCCATGCAGGTACATGTTCATTGAGCCCATAGTCACCACTAATGGTGTAATGTCAGATCCATGTAGTGCCTCATTTCGCAAGAATTTCAGCTTCTTTTCATCATTTGACTGATCTTTCATGTACGCAAAGGCTGAGAGTAAAAAGCCTCCAGTACCACATGCCGGATCAGTTACTGTCTCAGTGATCTGTGGCTTCACCACATCCACAATGGCGTCGATAAGAGGGCGCGGTGTAAAGTACTGTCCAGCTCCACTCTTCTTGTCTTGACCATTCTTTTGCAGGATGCTTTCGTATAAGGTGCCTTTAACGTCGCCATCCATTAGCAGCCACTGATTCTCATTAATGAATGCAATGAGCTTTTCTAGGCTTACTGCGTTATCAATACGATTGGTAGCTTTAGTAAAGATGGTGCCTACAATACCGTTTTCGCGACTCAGGATATCTAAGGTCTGCTCGTAGTGATTGATTAGATCCATACCCTTTTCGTTTAAAAGGTCAGGCCAGCGGTAGCCTTCAGGAACGTTGGATTCTTCTAAAAAGAACTCAACTCGCTCACTATCCATCTTCAAAAAGAGCAAGTAAGTTAGCTGAGTGAGGTAGTCAGTAAAGCCCACACCGGCACTTGCCATAATATCTGCTAATTGCCAAACGTTCTTAGTGATGGACGCTTCTGTTAATTTAGTATCGGACATGGTTTAGGCTACCTTAAGTATGAATTCGTTGAGCGATGAGAGCTCTTGCTCGATCTTTGCTCTATCTTTTATGTTACGTAATAGGCTACCTGCTGTATCAGGCATGACACTAATGATTTTTTTAAAATCACTACTGCCATTTACAGATATATACAAGGCAATTTTTCTAAAAAGCTCCTTTTGCTCATCTGATACATCACGCTGAGCTTGTCCGCACCAGAGCTCAAATCTCTTAGCGCAAAGACCTGTAAGCGGATATAGCTCAGAGATCATGTTATATGCGTATCTAACTAGTTGAATAAGGTTAGTAATGGCTTGTTGATCGCTCTTTAGTGGTTTTACTTTATCTTGGTCTAATAAAGCATAGTCATTCCACAGGCGGTCAATTGTAAAGCCAGAGATAGATAATTCAAGCTTGCTTTTTAACTCATCAATATGATCGCGAGTGAGCTTGCCTACATCGTGATTGTAAATGAGACGTAGCGCCTCAATCTCATCTTTATGAGTTTGTATATATTCTTTGAAAGCTTGGGTGTACGACTTGGCCTCCTCAGTTGAGAAGCCTGAGTATATAACCGTATCTGTTTTATCTGGTAGCTCTTTTATATAGCCACGGGCCATTTCGATGAGCTTGTGACGTGCTGGTATATTCTCAAGAAGTTCTCGAATAACATTATATCGTTCAGTATTGTCCTCTAAATTTGATACAAATGGCGGCAAATCACCTTTGTCAATTCTCGCGAAGATAATTTGTGCCCAGACAGACGGTTTGATTTTACAAAGATTTGTATAGTCAGCAAGATCTTCTGGGGTGGCCCTTCCTCCGATTGCGCTGAGCTTATTGGCTAATAAGATAAACAAATCATCAGATAGATTATTCATCGCCATCTTTTCAAGTATCTGAGCTAGCGTTTGGTTTGGGATTTTGTCATCACCAGGTACTATTATGCTCGGCATTACTTTTTCACTCTCAGTGACGCCAACAGCATCAATAATATAAAACAGCTCTTTACTAGTGGCGTTAGGAGTTACGCTTCTAAGTTCTGACGGTTTAATTACTCGACATCCTCGTCCTTTCATTTGCGCATAGAGAGTTTCAGAACGAATGTCATTAAGGAAGAGGAGCACTTCTAATGGACGTACATCAGTGCCTGTAGCCACTAAAGTAACAGTAACTGCAATACGAAAATCGACGTCATAACGGAATTGCTGAATTAGCTTCTTTGTATCATCGCAAGAGTAAGTAATTCTTTGTACAAACTTGTCATCATCAGCTTTACGCTCAAACACCTCTTTAGCGATCTCAACGATGGCCTTAGCGTGTCCCTCATTGACGGCAAAGATAAGAGTCTTAGGTAGATAGTCATAGTTAGGTTCGCGATTAGGATACATTTGTGTGTAGACCACATCTTTGTATTCTTGTAGTATCTTGCGAATCTGGTCTGGAACAACAATACTGCGATTTAGCTTGTTTTTCTCAAATTCGCGATCGCAAATTGCTGTTTGTTCTTTTGATTTATCTTCGCCGCGAATGGTGGAGATAATGGTGTCGCCAGCTTGGATTTCGCCGCCTTCTTCGCTTAATTGGGTTTTAATGCGGTAAATGCGGAAATCCACATTAACATTATCTTTTACCGAGTCTTCGTAACTATAGTTAGCAACTATATTGTTATTAAAGAAAGCAACAGTTTCAGGAATTGGTGTAGCAGTCAGTCCTACAAGTCTAGCTGTTTTAAAGTAGGTCAGTACTTTCTGCCAATTGCTATAGATAGAGCGATGGCACTCATCAATGATAATAAGATCAAAGAAATCAGGCGGCAGACATGGGGTCTCTGGTAGTTCTACAGTCCGTTCAGGAGTGCCGTAGAAGATAGCATCTTCTGTTTGATAGAAAGGAGTATCCTCATCCTTTTCAGTAGATGTATCGTCTTTGCCTGAGAGCGCTGCATAAAGGCGCTGAATGGTGCTTATAGCTACTAACGAGCGAGTTGTATGCTTCTCTTTGCTAAGCTCATTAATTAGCTTTGAGTTCAGCTGCTCAATACCAAAAATCTGAGCCATAGCATTCTTATTTTCGGTGAGCTTAAAGGTTTTTAATGCAGTAGCAGCATCATTTCCAAGATTAGTACGGTCTACCAAGAAAAGTACACGCCTCATTGGAGTAAAAGCGAGCATACGGTAGATCATCATGCATGCAGTAAAGGTCTTGCCTGATCCAGTGGCTAAAACCATTAAAGCACGACGCTGTCCATTTTTAAATGATGCTTCAAGATTTGTAATAGCCTCATACTGACATGCACGAAGATCTGTTCTCGAAAGATAAGGTAGTCCAGCAAATTCATTAAGACGAAGATATCTAGCTATATCCCAAGGACGCTTAAAACTATTAAGTTTTTCGTATTTGGCATCTGTCTTACGGCAATCTTTAAAAGCTATCTCTTTTCCATTGGAGAGGAAGACAAATGGAATAGGATCTTTCCACCGTGGCATATATTCTAATGCCTTTGTTGTGTAGTTCTCAGCCTGTGCAATTAGTTGTGGATTATCAAGCGAAATCTCTTCACGTTTTGCCTCAATAACTGCAGCTGCTTTGCCATTAAGAAACAAAACATAGTCAGCCTCAAGTCCACCTGACATTAAAGTCTCTCGTATAGCAACAGCATTCATGCTAGGCGCAAAGTCATTGCGGTTGATAACTTCCCAGCCAGCATCTTTAAGCTTTCTATCAATCCATTGACGAGCACGCTCTTCAGGTTTCAGATCTGTCATGATGCACTCCTCTTTCTTTAAGATTACTAGCCCCGAAAAACCAACTAAGTGTGCGGGCGCTGCTACTGAGCAAAACACATATGATTATTATGCCATAGATACGCAAACATAGTACCAATGGCTACTGGTATATGTGATAGTACATGCTCAAAGATAAGAGATTTTGAGGTTTGGTTCTGCCCAAAAATGAGTGGTAGCTGAGGCTGATAAGTTTCAGCTGAGCATAGAGTTCTTGCTAGATAGCAAGAGCTGTTATGGCCAGGAGTGGCTGGAGTGTGGTTAGTCGACGTTGCTGTTGAGGCGTGGATCGATGGCATTGAGCTCACGACGGACAGTGTAGATGAGGACGGCGCTAACTGCAGTGAGAGCGGCAAGGAAGAGGAAAATGCCGCCAAGGCTAATGAAGGAGGCAATGCCGCCTAAGGCTGCAGGGCCTAATAACAGTCCTGTGTAGCCGCACACTGATAAAAATGAGATGGCAGGTACGAGAGGCATCTTATCTTGCTTACCTGTGGCTGAGGTAACGAGCGGGCTAATGTTAGACATGCCAATACCAATAGCAAAGAAGCTAATGATAATGACGATGATGTTTGGAAATAGCACCATTGCAACTAAACCTGCAATCATAATGAGGGCACCAAAGAAAGCAAAGTTGAAGGTGCCAATGACATTGATAATTGGCCGTGACCAAATACGCAATACCAGCATACAGGCTGAAACAATACCGTAGCCCAGAGTTGCATAGTTAAGCGGAATACCTGCCTCCATGGTTAGGTACAGTCCAGACCAGTCTAAGATTGCTCCACCAACTACGTAAGTAAAAGCAATGATTAAGGCAAGCGAGATCACCGGTTGTACAGGCATAACAAAGCTGCGGTTATCTTGCTTGTTCTCAGACTTAATGTTGATGATAACTGGAGTGTAGTAAGCCGAAGCAATGTAGATCATGGAGATGAGCATCAAGATCGCCAGTGATGGAGACATAGCGATAGTGAGCAAGAACATCATTAAGATCGCGCCAATTACCTCGCCCATGGAGTAGTAGGCATACAGCACTGACATGAGCAGTAGGCGATAGCGCTTTTCAAGATAGGCCGCAAAGACATTGATGGCCACATCAATACAGCCAAGCGAGATACCAAACAGCACCAAAGCTCCAAGTACAATCTCGTAACTTGGCATCCACGCGATAATACAGATAGTAGTAGAGATTAAAAAACAGCACGAGGCGTAGGTAATCTTAAAGCCAAAGTAGCGCATGATGGGGCCGCTTAAGAGCATGCCAACGACTGCACCCACACCAAAGGTTACTACCATGACGCTCACAGCTTCAGTAGAGAGCTGCAGATTATGCTGCAAGATCGGGATCAGAGGTGCCCAGCATGCTACAGCAAAACCTGATAGGAAATAACCGATGCGAGCTACGTACACCTGCTGGCGTACTGACATCTTACGCATACTGACTAACCTCGAGATAAACGGAAAAGCTAGGCTTACTCATAAGATCATGAGTAGCTAGTGTAGTAAAGAGTACTCTTATGATAAGCGACCAATGTTCAGCTATAACTATGGCGCTTTCAGGTCTAAAAAGACGTAAGTACAAACAGACCTAAGAAAGACTATTAAGTTGCGCGCATTGTACTATAGTGGCCGATTGTCTCACAACAAAGGCATAGTAGAGCTACTCAATCCTGCCCAAATTTTGACCTTGCAAAGATCGGTCTGGCAAAGATAGGCCTTGAAAGATTGGCAATGAAAAGAGGTGATCGCTGCTTTGCGTAGACGATTGCATCGAAACGCATGGTGCTGTAAGTGCTTATAGAGGCTCTGGTGTTGCTAGTGGCTGGAGACTCCATAGTGCTGCTAAAGGTTGGACACGCATAGTGCTGCGCGTAGCTTTGTAAAAATGCAAAAGGCGGTGTTGTTAAACACCGCCTTTTTGGCATTAGCTAAGAGGCTGTTGTGGCTCTTAGCTTAGGTAAGTTTGGGAATTAGGCTGCAACGCTGTGCTTAGCCTCATCCTCGTCTAACTTGCCATCTAAGTCTTTGTTAACCATGTTAACTACAGTTGAGTCTGACCATACGTTAACAGCGGTCTCGATCATGTCGATAACAGCGTAAACAGGGAGAATGATACCCATGAGTAATACAGGAACGCCCATGGATGACATTAAGGAGATGGTCAGGAAGTAGCAGCCCATTGGCACGCCAGCATTACCAACTGCAGCGACGGTAGCAATGAAGATCCAAGCGATGATGGTGCCAGTAGTGATCTCAATACCTGCATTCTGCATTAAGAATAAAGAGGTGATGAGAATGAAGCCTGCGCAACCATTCATATTGATGGTGGTGCAGATTGGCAGTACAAAGCGAGATACCTTTGGATTAATATTGAGGTTGTTCTCAGCTGAGTTCATGGTAACTGGCAGGGTACCGGCAGATGACTTAGAGAAGAAAGCAACTGCAACGGCTGGCATCATGCCACGGATTACTTTGAATGGGTTTAAGCCGCGCATCATTAAGAATAAAGGCAGGATAATGAATGCCTGAATTAAGTTTGCGCCAACTACAACACCAAAGTAAGTGCCTACAGAACCTAAAGCTACACCATGCTCAAGTTCGGTGATGAGCTGTGCAGTAAAGCCCATGATACCGATAGGCAGGATAGCAATGATCCACTTGATGAGCATGAATAAAACATCTTGCAGACCTAAGATGGTGTTTAACAGGCCATCGCGGTGAGCATTTGCTGGCATTAAAGCTAAAGCCATACCAAAAGCTGCAGCAATGATCAGTACTGAAAGTACGTTACCAGAAACAAATGGTTGCAGAATGTTGTTAGGAATAATGCTTAAGATGTGGTCTAAGTAAGATACATTCTTAATGTCACCAACGGTGGCGGTACCGGCGATCTCTGCAGGTACATTGCCAGGAGCAATGATGACATATAAAGCAGCACCCACTACAGCAGCAGCGATGGTGGTAGCTAAGGTGTAGAAGATGGTGTGCTTAAAGATACGACCAGAAGAGCTGTCCTTACCAAGCTTAGCTAAGGTGGAGATTAAAGCTAAAGCAATGATTGGGACTGCGATAAATGAGAACAGTCGAGTGAAGACAGTGGCAATGAAGCCCATCAGCTGATTGACAGACTCGTTGTTCAGAAAACCAAAGCCAATGCCTGCGATCAAACACACAGCATAGAAAGCAGCGTTAACAAAGCGGCGCTTTTGCTCTTGCGGCGACATGCTGGAACGAATGGCATCAACGTTTGATAAGTTTTCTTTTGACATGTAGTAACCGATATATTCTCTTAGAGCATGCCTGAAACTGACAGTAAATAGTTACTTTCAACTAGGCCCGTGATCTTCAAGAAGGGATATCGTCTCCTGTTTGAATTAACCTTTGACAGCGTTTTACTTCACGCGCTTGTGTTTGCTTAAGTGCTGCTGCAGCCTACTGGGTTTTGCATAAGCTTTTAGCTTTTGCATGCCAGAGTGATACATCAGTTTTCAGTAAACTTACAAGTGCAGTAGCGCTGCCTCTAACAATGCCGCTAAGAGTGATAGCGATTTGAGCAGTACTAAAAAGAGTCTTAAGTAGTACTCAAGATGGCTAGGCTCATCTAGTCATGAGCTCTCATTAGCTGTTCAGCGGTGCAGCTGCATCGTACTGAACTGGCATCAGACTATTGTCCTGACAAGTTGCAAATGAAACTGATCTGCACTTGCGAGGACGATTAATGATAGCCACAATCATAAACGAATCAAGTGTGAGTTGGATCAAATTCCTACTGAGCCGACACTTTTTATCAAAGTTACTCAAACCTTTATCCATAAACGCTCATGCCAACTCATCTGCAATGGCAAAAATATCGGCTCCACGCATTCACATTAAATGAGTGCACCACATCGAGGCCATGAGAGGCCAAAACGGAACAATCGCCCCAAAAGTACCCTCTTAGTCAAATTAATTAAGTGAAGAGCAAAGAAAATCATAGTGAGGCTACATCACTTAAGTACGTAATCTGCTTAATTGCCATCTATGCTTAGCCCCTTTAGTTAATGGGCTAAATGAGTTAGAGAAATGGATGTGCCTACAGCTTTTTATGGCTGTGATCTACTGATGTTGTAAGTTCATAGCCTGTCATATGTAAGCGCCTTTTAGGCATATGCAACGATTTCAATCTATTTCAAAGATGAGTAAAGCTCTATCCCGTATAAATGGCACCTTCAAAAGGCTTGCAGCGATTTTGCAAATATTTGCAGTCATATGATGAAATTGTGCACAAAGAATAGTGATGTTTTGAGCTGAAAATTTGAGCATAAGGGCATAGTTAATCGATCCTGTCCTTAGGCTAGGTATGTTTTGCTATGATCTTGTCATAGCAAAAAGGTTGCACGTGAAAGCACTGCCATGAAGTAAGCGGCACACTGCTGAGCTGAGCTTAGTTGATCATAGCTTCAGTGCACGTAGCATTATTGCAAAGCACGGTACAGCATAGCGATTGGCTCCATTAGATAGCTTTGCTATGAACTGCATCGCTCATGCTTTGAGTGGCTGTTGTAGTGCTGCAGTTGTATGTGTCTGTCGTGCGTGGCGATACGCTGCTCCTTGAGCTGAATTGAGGTTTAGGAACAAAGAGGTTTTATGTATAACTTTACTTACTGCACACCAACTAAGGTTCATTTTGGCAAGGGTCAGATTGAGAAGCTCCACGATGAAGTCGTAGCTGTCGGTAAGAAGATCTTACTCGTATATGGTGGCAACTCCATTAAGCGCTCTGGTCTGTATGATGACGTATTAGCACGTTTAAGTGACTGCACCATTTACGAAGTTGCAGGTGTTGAGCCAAATCCACGTATCGACTCTGTACGTGATGGTGTAGCTAAGTGCAAAGAGCACGGTATTGAGCTCGTGTTAGCTGTAGGCGGTGGCTCTGTTTTAGACTGTGCTAAGGCTATTTGTGCTGGTGCTTGCTACGAGGGTGATGCTTGGGAGCTGGTTCTGGATTGGCGCAAGGTTAAGGGTGCTCTGCCTTTAATCACTGTGCTCACTTTATCTGCTACTGGTTCTGAGTATGACGCTGGTGCAGTGATTTCAAATCTTGAGACTAATGAGAAGTTAGCTATCTGCCACGATGCGCTCTTCCCAAAGGTTTCTATCTTAGATCCTCAGTACACCTTCAGTGTGCCTAAGTATCAGATCGCAGCTGGCGCAGCTGACATCATGTCCCATATCTTTGAGCAGTACATCTGTTTAGAGACTAACTTAATCTCTGATGGCATTTGTGAGACTATCTTACGTACCATCATTGATTGTGCTCCAAAGCTTATGGAAAACCCAGAGGACTACGATGCCCGTGCTCAGATGATGTGGGCTTCTTCTTTAGCTTGCAATGGCATCTGCTCCTTAGGCAATGGCGAGCGTCCATGGCCATGCCATGCTATGGAACATGAGCTTTCTGCTATTTACGACATCACCCATGGTGTTGGTCTGGCGATCTTAACTCCTCACTTAATGCGCTATGCCCTTAACGACGATACTGTTGAGCGCTTCTGCCATTATGGTAAGGCCGTATTCTTCATGCAAGATCAAGAAGATCGCTATGCTATGGCTAATGAGGCTATCAATAAGACTGAGGCATTCTTTAGTTCTATTGGTATTCCAAACAACTTATCTGCTCTCAATATCGATGACAAGCACATTGATGAGATGGCCGAGCATGCCTTAGCTTTTAACCCTGGCTTCGACAAGTGCCCACGCCCTCTGTACCTCGAGGACATCAAGCAGATTTATCGTAACGCCCTCTAATCAAGTGCCCATGCACTTAAACAAGTGCCGAGCACTCAAAGAAATTGCCAAGCTCAAACCTAAGAGCCGCAGCATCTAACTAAGTGCTCGAGCACTCACTAGAGTGCTGCACTATTGCACCATCAGCACTTGTTGTTAAGAATATACAAGATCACGCAAAGCATCAGATCTTTGCAGCGTAAGAGATTGGCATCATAAGCTGCTTAGAAATGAGCAATCATTTAGCATAATAGCTACCCTCTTAGGCTCTTAAGTCCAAGAGGGCTGCTGATGGGCAATCCATCTAAGATCTTGCACACAAGCTTGCAAGATCATATGAGCATAGGCAAGAGCAATTTATTCTTATGCCTATGCTCATTACTAATTCCCCTCTAAAAATCCCCTCACCTTACCAATCATGCAACTTTCAGCTATCTATCAGCTATCAGCAACATAGTGATCTTTTGCCTAGAAATTGAGCATGACCAAAAACAGTAAACATGCTCCATAGTCATTGCGAAAGCCTGTGCGCAACATACCAAAGACGCTTGCCTTTCGTCGCCATAACTTATGTATAGTATGACAAACGGCGTCTTAGCAGGCTGTATAGTGCTATTTTGTCTGGGCTATACCATTGGCATTGATATCAGGGTGTTGATACTCAAGGACATAAGTGCCGTCACGGTTAATCCTAGAGACAGCTGCAACTTGCTTAAGAGCATTGCTAATGACAATGCAATAGCGGTGCGGATCGGAGTTAAGCAAGCTAAAGCCATACTTGCGATCGACCATTTGCTTAGAGCCTTCATCAAGCTTCTTGATGACATCATCGCTGCAGCGTGCTAGCTTAAACTCAATTAACAAGTCAGGTACTTTGACCCCAATCTCTTGCTTATAAATCACTAAATCTGCTGGGCCAAAAAGGGATTGAACGTCACGCTGTTCTGCATAGCCAGTAAATATCAGGGACATGGTTATAGCCGAGGTAAGCACGTCATCGTAATTTGACTCTTGGAAGAGCTTTTCATCAAGGCAATTGAGGATGAGATTCAGTAGATCTGCAATTCTCTGAGGACCTTGATGCAGGCGTTCAAATACTTCTTCATTCTCACTAAGCAGGCTAAAGAGCTTATGATTGATATCAGCAAGTGCTGGTCGCTCATTTCTGAGCTCGCCAATTAAGAAAGTGGCTAAAGAATAAGCAACTTCATGATTGGCTAAACCTAAGTATGCTTGGGTGCCTTTAACCTTTTTAATGCTTAAGTATCCACCTTGGAACAAAATGGCTACAGCGTTGTCTAAACTTGGCTCCTTAATACAACTATGATCAATGTAGAGGCTATGTAATCTTGTCTTTATCAAGCTTACGTTGGAGTGCAGTTGCTCAGG